>DAOUPA010000282.1 GCA_030626405.1 Planctomicrobium sp. | reverse complement strand
ATTTCCCGGCGTGCATGTGCAAGGGAATTCGTCTCGCGTTTATCCGCTGGAAGATGTTGCCGCTCATCTCATTGGAATTCGAAAACCATCGGCGAGCGATCCCAATGTCGTCAGTGCTCAAGGAGGAATTGAAGAGCAATATCATGCTCAACTCGCCGGGACACCTGGACTCAAGGTGGAGCGCGTGAACCGCCGAGGCGAGATCGTGGAATCAGAAGTATCGCAGCTTCCGCAAGATGGTTCCGACGTTGTTCTGACGATTGATTCGCGACTGCAACGGACTGCCGAATCTTTATTGGATGAAGCACTCGCTAGCGAGACGCTCGATCCGCAACCGATCGGCGGAGTTGTGATCGCGATCGATATTTGGACGGGAGATATCCTCGTCGCAGCGGCGGCTCCGCGATACTCGCTACAACTGATGCTTGATCCGAGCGAAGAAGAATGGCAACAGCTTTTGGATCATCCGCATCAGCCGTTTTTCTCGCGGGCAACACACATGGCGCTGCCGCCCGGTTCGGTCTTCAAAATCGTCACCGCTGCCGCAGCGTTGGAACAGGGTGAAGTGACACCGGATGAACTGTTTGAATGCCGAGGCTATTTGCGTTCACCGAATGGACATCGCTGTGCGATCTTCCGGAAGTACGGACTTGGGCATGGAGAAATTCAACTCGAAGACGCGCTCTGCCAGTCGTGCAACGTTTTCTTCTTCGATCTTGCCGAACGAATCGGCCCCGGTCCCCTACTCGACTGGTCTCATCGTTTCGGTTTTGGACAACCAACAGGCATCGACTTGCCAGCGGAGCGCGCTGGCTTCCTCCCTGATCCCAAGAATCCAAACTCTAAACAAAAATGGCATCCAGGCAGTACCTTGCAAGTGGCGATTGGCCAAGGATCAGTCCTGGCAACTCCACTACAAATCGCAGGGATGATGGGAGCAATCGGCAATGGCGGATACCTCGTCACACCGAGTATGGTTCGCGACCGGAACCAAGAGAACGAGAATTCGAAACAAGTCCTCAAGAAAATCCCTGGCCTGAGCGAACGAACTCTGAGTACGATTCGACACGGACTGGAGATGGTCGTGCATCACCCTCGCGGAACAGGTCTCGCTGCGCTCACGCCATCGATGACCATCGCCGCGAAAACCGGTACTGCAGAAGTCGAAGGGAAACCCGATCATGCCTGGTTTGCTGGCTTCGCACCGGTCGAGTCACCTCGCGTTGCCTTCTGTGTCGTCCTTGAACATGGAGGCGCTGGTGGCGACGCCGCAGGCCCGATCGTCAAAAAAATGATGACAGAAATGATCGGCCTTGGCCTGCTTCGACCGCAGTGGAACAATGAATCGACACAGCATATTTCAGAACCTCAGTCGTCGATCGTTAGTGCAACGGGCATCATGAATGAATAGCGATTTGTTCATTTTTCCGAACATTTGAATTGTGCGCTAATCATTCTTTTTTCAGTAATCCGACTCCTGACCACGTATAGATTCCCCAGATGGCCCGAAATTCGGTCGAAACGGGCCAAATGGCGTCAATTTGGACTGCGGAAATCGAATGCAGACCGATACAATCTTTGGCGAATGCGCAATAACGCCATTTCGACGGAGCGAACAAAGATGCCTCTGAAAACACACGAAATCGAAGAGCCGACGCTCAATTTGACGCCGATGATCGATATCGTGCTGTTGTTGGTGATCTTCTTTATGGTTGGAACGCAGTTCACGGAAGATGAAAACGAATTCGAAATTCGTTTGCCCAGCGTCTCCGAGGCCCAGCCACTCACAGCACTGCCAGATGAACTGGTTGTGAATGTGAGCGCGGACGGTTCAATCTCTCTTGCTGGCAAGGTAAAAACTTATGCCGAACTCGAAGCAGATCTGCGTGCAGCGCAACAGCGTTACGCTGAACAGGCGGTCGTCATTCGTGGAGACGGAGAAGGCCCGCTACAGCATGCCGTGACCATCCTCGAAATTTGCAATCGTGCGAAGATCAAGATTATTCGACTCGCATATCGAATTGAGGAGCAAGGGGCATGATTCTCGCAGAGATCGATTTCCAAGCGGAAGTCTGGCACTTTGAATCGCTGCTGATCGATCTGATCCAGCCGCTCATCGTCTTGCTTTTCATCCTCGGTTTCATTCTGGCATCTGCTCACCTGCTCACAATGATCGGTACGCGCTGGGGAGATCGTCAGACTGAATCCAAAGCTTTTTTCTTCTCGATTGGCGTCCACGTTTTACTTGCCTGTGGTCTGGTCGCGTTACTTCCCGAATACCGCCAACGAGTCTTTGCTGATCTTGGAGATATTGAAGACGAGCCATTCCGCATTCATGCCATTCCAGAAAGAACAGATATTGAGGCGAATCAAACCGAAGGTGGTAACACGCCCATCTGGGAGCAAATCAAACCTGGTGAGGCGCAGGACTGGGAACGCTTTCAAGCTCCGATCCCTGACTTGGCAATGTTGGATCGCGCGCTCGACAAACCGTCCGAAGCTCTCGATCTCGAACCGAAACTGTTCCCTGACAGTAGCCCACTGCCATCAGAATCACTTCCAATCCCGAAGCAGGAAATCAGCGCTGAACAAGGCGAGCTGCGAGAGGCGACAGTAGAAGCGAATGTCGAAACCTTAAAGACCGAAACGCGGCAGGACACCGAAGTTTTTTCAGCCGCAAAAACACGTACTCCACGACCGCTGGTCGGAATCAAGGAAATGAACGACGTCGCACGTCCAACGCAGGGAAGTGTTGATCGGCTCTCCCCAGAACTTTCTCCCGATACACAATCGCAAGCGCTTGTCGCGACTCTCAGCCCTGAAGCACAAATGCAGCGCGCTCCGATTGCGGAGACAATCACACGCCGCGAAGGCCCAGCACCTGTGCTGACTGAAGCGACATTACTGGGGCAGGATGTTCGGAGTGAAGCCATGACAAAGTCATCGTCTCCAGTCGAATCGAAAATCGCCAGAACGCAAACTCGCCGCAATATCACTGAAGATGATGCCTCTTCAATTGGTCGCTATCGACCAACTATGACGCCCAAGGCTCCCGAACCCGTGTTGCCGGAGCTGGCTTCGTCCATGAGCAGTCAGGGACAGTTTATCCCTGTTCCTGGTGAACGCCCGCAGATGGTACTTCCTGATGAAACACTCATCGCTAGAACGGAACCGAGTCAGGTCCCATCGGCCTACATTCTTCGTTCTGAAAAACTTCGCGAGAAAGCGGTTCTAAAGTACGGAGGGTCCGAGGCTTCTGAGAATGCTGTTGATCTCAGTTTGAAATGGCTCGCATCGGTGCAGAACCCTAGCGGTTACTGGGACGCAAGCACCAATGGGTCTGGTCAAGTCGGAATTGATGACAAAGGTATTAACCGCAAGTACGCCGGTCGAAATGCGGATTCTGGAGTGACTGCACTGGCGGTCCTGGCATTCCTGGGCAAGCTCAATGCCGTTGATCAAGGAATTTACTCCCCTAACGTCAAACGCGCGCTGCAATGGCTTGTGGCTCAGCAAAAAACGAAGGAATGGCCTAACGGAGATAAAACATCCGGCTATCTCGGAGGCAACGCAACTCAATTCGCAGGGATGTACTGCCATGGAATGGCGACGTTTGCGATTGCCGAAGCGTATGCCGTTTCCAAGGGGAGCGAAGAGGCCGAGTTTCTCCGAGCGCCGCTTGAGCGGGCCATCAACTTCATTCTGGTCACGCAAATCGACGATGGTGGATGGAGGTATGTGAAAGGACAACCCGATGGCGACATGAGCATGTTCGGCTGGCAGTTAATGGCCCTCAAGAGTGCAGAAAGAGCTGGGATCCCAATTCCATTTGAAGCCAGAGTTCGGCTCGTCAAGTTTTTGAATTCCCGCCAACTGGGGCGCTACGGTGGACTCGCCGGTTACCGCGAAGGAGAACCACCCTCAGCTCCAATGACTGCTGAAGCTCTATTCTGCCGACAAATTTTGAACATCGACAACGATCTCACCGCCACCGACGAGTCGGTGCGATACTTACTCGCCAACCGCCCCAGCCGATCATCACTAAATCTTTACTATTGGTACTACGGAACGCTCGCGATGCACCAACGTGGAGGTAAAGATTGGGAGCAGTGGAACGCCGCGATGCGTGATCTCATCGTCTCCGAACAACGTGCCGTCGGACCACAAGCCGGATCCTGGGATCCACGCGGCATCTGGGGAAGCTACGGTGGACGGATCTACTCAACTGCTGTCGCCACACTGAGCCTCGAAGTCTATTACCGATATCTGCGAGACGAGTCCGAGAAATAACGGCAGACTCTTTAGCCGCAGACTTCAAGTGTGCGGCGCATTCTATTTCCGTCTTATCATTCGAGACCGCTAGCGATTGAGTTCACATTTTCATCTACGAATTGTGCGACTGCGCAATGATTTTCGTTCCGACAGTGGCTAATCTGAGCGAAGATTAGATGCCACCGGGCGTTTCATTTCAAAAACAATCAACGTGAGACAGCGCGTGAACCCAGAGACGACGAAAGAGAACTTAAAACACTATCGGCGCATCGCATTATTAACGGACGGTTTCTCGACCCCGTTTTTGGCGAAGACTGCAATCAGCCTGCTGCGGTATCGCCAGAGTGACATCGCCTGTGTCTTGGACGCCGCCGAAGCGGGTCAATCTGCGGATTCATTGTTCGGCGCAGGTGGCGGTGTTCCGGTTGTAGCATCTTTGAAAGAGGTCGATGCGGACGCGCTATTCATTGGAATCGCCCCTCCTGGAGGCGCTCTCCCGGATCATTGGCAGGGGATCATTGTTGAAGCCCTGTCGAGTGGAATTGACGTCGTTTCAGGGCTGCATGATTTTCTTTCGGACAATCAGGATTTCGTAGCCGCCGCCAAGGCGAGCGGCGCTCGACTTATCGATGTTCGCAAGAACGATGAACACGAAACAGCACAAGCCGACGGCTTTCACACAAATTGCTTACGAATACACACGGTCGGTCACGACTGCAGTGTCGGAAAGATGGTTACCTCTCTGGAAATCCACCGAGGACTCGTTGAGAGTGGCGAGGATGCTCAATTTCTTGCAACCGGGCAGACGGGAATCATGATTTCTGGAGAGGGTATTCCAATTGATTGCGTCGTTGCCGACTTCGTCAACGGTGCCGCCGAAAAACTCGTCAAGAAGAATGAGCAGCACGACATTCTGCTCATTGAAGGACAAGGCTCAATCTCGCACCCGAGTTTTTCAGCAGTCACACTCGGTCTTCTGCATGGTTGTGCTCCGGACGGACTCATTCTTTGCTACGAAGTGGGACGAACACTGGTGAAAGGTCTGGACGATATTCCAATCCCGCCGCTGGAAAAACTGATCGCGGCTTACGAAACCATCGCTTCATTACGTCATCCCTGCCGTGTGATTGGAATTGCGATGAACAGCAGAACGATTTCTTCAGAGGAAGCAGCGGTGGAACGCGAACGGGTGAGTGTCGAGTTTGGATTGCCGGTCTGTGATGTCTACCGAGATGGACCAGCGGTTCTTGTCGAAGCCGTTTTGAATTTAAAAAAAGAGCTGCATACATGAACTTCACTCTGCACAGATTTGCTCTTCCACTAGCACACGAATTCACAATCGCCCGCGGTTCGATCTCAGTACAAAATTCACTTGTGATCGAACTCGTTCAAGATAGCGTCAGCGGTTTTGGTGAAGCGACCGAAAATCTCTATTACGGTCATTCCCTTGATTCAATGTCACAGTCAATCAATCGCTGTAAGTCGCTTCTGGAGTCGAGCACTTTTCAGAGCGCCGAAGATCTCTGGCAACAAATACAGCCGCAACTTGAGGATGACGTTTTTGCATTGTCGGCCATTGACCTTGCAGCTCACGATCTCTTCGGAAAAATAGCAGGTCGGCACACGTACGAGATGCTTGGCCTACAGTGGGACAACATCCCTGAGTCGAGCTACACAATCGGCATCGACAGCATTGATAAGATGGTCGCCAAGCTGAACGAACTTCCTGACTGGAAAATTTATAAAATCAAGCTGGGAACAGATCGAGATGTCGAAATCGTTCGAGAGTTGCGGCAACAGACTTCCGCGACGTTTCGTGTCGATGCCAATTGTGGTTGGACTGCCGAGGAAACGATTGATAATTCACACGCGCTCAAGGAACTCGGAGTCGAATTCATCGAACAACCACTTGCTGCAAATGCGAACCGCGAAGAGCATGTACAAGTCTATGAAGGCTCTGCCCTACCGATCATCGCCGACGAAAGCTGCCTCGTCGAAGAGGATGTCGAGAAGTGCGTCGGTCGATTTCACGGAGTCAACGTCAAACTCTGCAAGTGTGGTGGTTTGACACCGGCAGCACGCATGTTGCGGCAGGCAAAAACATTCGGAATGAAAACAATGGTCGGCTGCATGGTCGAAAGCTCCGTGGGAATTTCCGCCGCTGCCCAGCTCTTACCACTGCTCGATTATGCCGACCTCGATGGAGCCATTTTAATTTCCAAAGACCCTGCCGATGGGGTCTCCGTCACCAACGGAGCCGTTCGCCTGAGCAAACAATTCGGAAATGGCGTCGTACTAAATAGAATGAACGCCGAGGAACTTACGCTGATGAGTAATGATTGACCCCTTGGTATTTGACTTCCAGGTAAATCAGGCCCGAAGCACCAAGTCGGCTGGGACTATTCTTAGCACTTTCACAAAAGAGTATTGAAACATGAAGATCAAGCCCACCAGAATTTGCCTCATCGTTCTGATTCTTTGGTCTGCAAACGTCAATGCCGAAGTTCTTCATCGAGAGAAGGCAACTTCAAAGACAGACTACACAACCACCATCGAGAAACTCAAAAAAGCGATTCGATACGAAGTTGAGCAAAAGCAGTTGCCAGCGTTTTCGATTTCACTGGTTGACAATGATCGAATCGTCTGGGCAGATGGGTTTGGGTTTCAGGATGCGAAGAAGAAAATCCCAGCGACTGCCGAAACCGTTTACCGGGTTGGTTCAATCTCCAAGTTATTCACAGATGTATCCGTCATGCAGCTTGTGGAAAACAACAAACTGGACTTGGACAGACCGCTTCAAGAGTACCTTCCAGATTTCAAACCGAACAATCCGTACGACGTTCCGATCACGCTTCGGCAGTTGATGACTCATCGCTCCGGCCTGGTTCGCGAATCACCAGTCGGGAACTATTTTGATCCGACTGAGCCAACACTTGCCGCCACGGTAGCCAGCCTCAACCAGACATCACTGGTCTACAAACCAGACACAAAGACGAAGTATTCCAACGCCGCAGTCTCCGTCGTTGGTACGTTACTTGAACAAAAACTTGAAGGCTCTCACGCAGAACAGGTTCGCAAGTCGATTCTTGCCCCATTGAAGATGAACAGCAGCAGTTTTGTCGTGACTCCAAAAGTCAGACAACATCTCGCAACCGGTTGGATGAGAACCTACGACGGTCGGCGTTTTGAAGCTCCCACGTTCCTGCTTGGAACCGGACCGGCAGGTAACTTGTATTCCAGTGTGCTGGATCTCTCGAAATTTCTCACTTGTGTTTTCAATGAAGGGCAAACGGAAGAAGGTAAAATCCTCAAGCCTGAAACGTTCATCCAGATGACTTCACCCATGCTGGATGCCGATGGAAAACCGCAACGATTCGGAATTGGTTTTCATATTCAAGATCTGGATGGCAACAAGAAGGTTGGACATGGTGGCGCAGTTTATGGTTTCTCAACTCAACTCGAAGCATTGCCTGAACGCAAACTGGGCGTAGCTGCTGTCTCTTCACTCGACGGAAGCAACGGTGTCGTCAGACGGCTCAGCGACTATGCGTTACGACTGATGATCGCTGCGCAAGATGGGCAGGCTCTTCCGTCGTACCGCACCACCGGACCGGTTCCTGTGGAACGAGCGAAAGAACTGGTTGGAATGTACCGCGAAGTAGACGGTTCTCGGTTCACGCGAATCACCGAACTCAATGGCGATCTCTACATGCAACGAGGTTCATACCGGTACGAACTTCGCGCGACCGCAGACGACGGAACCGTCGTCACTGACGACTCAGTCGGTTTCGGCACTGAAGTCAAAATAAAGGAAACAGACCGACTGCTCGTTGGAGAGACAGAGTACCAGCGTTTACCCAGCACCCCGCCACCAGCGATCCCTGATCAATGGAAAGGGTTGATCGGCGAATATGGCTGGGACCACAACACTCTTTACATCCTCGAAGACGATGGTCAGTTATACGCGCTCATCGAATGGTTTTACTATTACCCACTCAAAGAGATCGATCAGGACACGTATGCGTTTCCCGATTACGGTCTCTACCACGGTGAAGGCTTGAAGTTCACTCGCGATGCACAAGGATTGGCAACTAATGTCGTCGCGGCGGAAGTGAAGTTTGATCGACGTGAAGTAGGCACGAAAGATGGCGAGACGTTTCGAATCAAACCTGTCAAACCGATAGATGACCTTCGTGCGGCAGCGCTGTCTGCTTCACCTCCACCGGAACCTGGCGATTATCGCAAACCCGAACTCGTCGACCTGGCAGCGCTCGATTCCAAAATCCAACTCGACATCCGTTACGCCTCGACGAACAACTTCACTGGCTCGAAATTTTATCAACAGTCCCGAGCATTCATGCAGGATCCGGCAGCAAAAGCTGTTGTGAGATCGCACAAGCGACTCGAGAAGCTGGGCTTGGGATTGTTGATTCACGATGCCTACCGTCCCTGGCATGTGACGAAAATGTTCTGGGATGCAACACCGGGTGACCTCAAGGATTTTGTTGCGAACCCTGCGAACGGCTCACGGCATAACCGTGGCTGTGCGGTCGACTTGACTCTATATGACCTGAAATCAGGTACGCCAATCCAGATGGTCGCCGGTTACGATGAATTCTCACCGCGATCATTTCCACTCTACCCCGGCGGCACATCCCTGCAACGATGGTATCGTCAACTTCTCCGAGAATCATTGGAAACCGAATGCTTTACTGTCTACGAATACGAATTGTGGCACTTCTACTACAAAGACTGGAAGAAATACCGAATCGGGTATCTCACCT
>DAOUPA010000782.1 GCA_030626405.1 Planctomicrobium sp. | reverse complement strand
ATGCTGCGCGCATAATTCATCGCACCAATGACGTAAGGAGTCCGGCCGCTGGAGGCAATCCCAACGAGGACATCCTTACAGCTGAATTCAATCCGCTGCAGGTCTTCGACTCCCACTTCCGGACGATCTTCAACTCCTTCAGCAGCGGTGCGCAGGGCTGAATCTCCGCCTGCAATCAAGCCGACGACCATTTCCGCAGGTGTGTTGAAAGTCGGCGGGCATTCAGACGCATCTAGCACACCCAGCCGCCCGGATGTGCCTGCACCAATGTAAACGAGCCGTCCTCCTTCGCGGATGCGACTGGCGATGACCTCTATGGCTTTCGCAATTGAGGCCGATTCTTTCGCGATTGCAACGGCAATCGTTGCATCTTCCGCATTCATCAACTGCACAATCTCCAGCGGAGAGAGCGTATCGATTTTCGCGGAGGCAGGGTTGATTGCCTCCGTCGTCAGGTTTTCGTTCATCGAAGAAAGTTCGTCAGGCATGAAGGAGAAATAAAAGTCGCTTGTAGGAAATTCTTGTGGAGTATCGTTTTGTTCACAAACACATTACAACATGCTCAAAAGGATTCCGCGAGTGGAAAGTGCAAATCTCGGTTCGTTTGATATTGCTGTTTTGGTCTCATTGCTCGCGGCAGCGGTTGCGATCGGGTTCTGGTCGGGCCGCAAGAATAACGATGTCGAGTCCTACTTGCTCGGCGGTCGGTCACTTCCCTGGTGGGCGATTCTGGGATCCATTGTCGCGACCGAAACGAGTACCGCAACGGTGCTCAGCATTCCAGGGGTTGGTTACGGCGATGTCGGCATGCGTTGGTTGCAGATCGCGTTTGGCTACATTATCGGTCGGATGGTGGTTGTTCATCTCTTCCTCCCCTTGTACTTCAAAGGGAAACTCCTCACCGCTTATCAAGTTCTTGAGACACGTTTCGGAAGTGCCACGAAAACAGCGGCATCATTACTCTTCCTCGTGACTCGAAACCTTGGCGATGGCCTGCGACTGTTTCTGGCAGGGATTGTGATACATCAACTCCTTGGCTGGCCGTTCGCCTGGAGTGTCATTGCCATGGGAGTCATTACGATCATCTACACGTTCTACGGTGGATTGCGTTCTGTCGTCTGGAACGATTGCATTCAATTCGTCATTTACATGCTCGGAGGCGTTGCGGCTCTGTTTATCATCGCCGGACATATTCCCAACGGTTGGTCGCAAATCTGGTCGTTTGCAGAAACTACTGACAGATTGCGAATTTTTGAGATGAACTTTGAAAGCTGGAATCCGTACAACATCTGGGCTGGATTGATTGGCGGAGCCGTCTTGACGATTGGGACGCACGGCACCGATCATATGATGGTACAGCGCTATCTGAGTGCAAGAAGCGAACGCGAAGCCGGGCGGGCGGTGATTCTCAGTTCGTTCGTGGTCCTCATTCAGTTTGCGTTATTCCTCTTCTTTGGCGTCGAAGTGGAGTGTTACTATTCTCTCGACGGGAACGTCGCTCCAGAGAAAACCTACCAGATATTTGCTCATTTTATTGTGACGAAATT
>DAOUPA010000778.1 GCA_030626405.1 Planctomicrobium sp. | reverse complement strand
CCCCTGCCGACAAGGCGAATCTTGCCTTGTTTTTTCAGCTCCGTGAGAATCTTCTTGATCAGCTGCGTGCTGGCCGACGGCAGCTGGGCCGCAAGGTCTCCCAGTGTGAACTGCTCCACTTGAGCCAAAACGGTCTGCCTCACCAAATCGCTTTTGGCGGGACGGGCCTCCGTCGATTCCACATGTCGCTCGAACTCTTTATAGGCAAGGCGCAACACGCTCAGAAAGTAATTCCACCAGGGATTGAGATCGTTCTTGCCTTCATGCCATCCCTGGGAGCATTCGGCCAAAACGCCGTAATAATCTTCCCTACTTTGCTCGACCAGGCGTTCCAAGCTGACGTACCGTGCAACCTGGAAACCGTGGGCCTGGAGCAAAAGTGTTGTAGCAAGCCGTGAAACGCGTCCGTTCCCGTCACGGAACGGATGGATGCACAAAAGATCGAACGCGAAAGTGGCCACAATTAAGAGTGGTGGGACGCGTTGGTCATCGCAGGCTTCGCGATAATTCCTACAAAGCGCATCCATGGTTTTCGGAGTCTCTTTAGCGGAGGTGGGAACAAACCTGATTTTTCTCTCGCCGTTCGGCAGAATCTCGATGATTTCGTTGTCCCGCGTTTTCCATTCGCCCGCATCGCCGGAAAAACCACATTGAGCGAGGGCATGAAGCCGCTGAATGACCGCCGGTATGACGGACACTTGGCGCTTTCGAGAGAAAATCCAGTCTAAAGCCTGCCTGTACCCTGAGAGTTCCTCTTCCGAGCGATCCCGCGGTTTGACCTTACCCAGGGCCACCGGACGGAGCCGGTCTGCCGGTATCGTCACACCTTCAATCCGGTTCGAGGATTCCACACTCTGGATAATTGCCTGTTCGTGCAGAACATCGAGAACTTCCGGTTTCTGCCGCATCCAAAGGTCCTGTTTCCCGCGGGCCTCCATACAAGAGCCGAGAAGCCAACCCGTACCCACCGGGATCGATATTTCAGCCAGCTTTTTTGGGTCTAAAGACAACAATATCGGACACCTCCTTCTAATGGTAGCTAAATAATAGCCTATTTTTCCTCCAGTAGCCAATTCTTTTTTTGAAAAATGCGCATCTTTCCGACCGGATAGGGAAAACAGTTAATTGCGGGAAACGGAAATGGTGCTTGACATGGCTGTGGTTTAGCGTATGATATATCATCTGACCGGTTGCTTGATATGAAGTGATTCGATCAGATCCCTATCGGATCTGAAAGGAGAGAAGCTTTGAATGCCCAGGCTGACATACCCCGACTAGTCCGTGAGATCCGCAAACGAACGGGGCTCACACAAGAGAAATTCGCTGCCAAACTCGGCGTGACCTTCCCGACCATCAACCGCTGGGAGAACGGGCGCGCCAAGCCGTCGCCTCTGGCATTGAAACAGATTGAGGACCTGCTTCGCGGAATGGGTGAACAGGGGCGCGACCTCCTCGCAGGGTTTTTCAAAGTCGAGGAATAACCGCGGCCCAGCTCGAACACGTCGCTGGGAATAAGATTATCGAGTCTACGTTTGACCCTTGGTCAGTTGTGATCTTATCTTATTCTGTCAAGGCGCTTTCGCAAATGCCGGTCTTCCACCAT
>DAOUPA010000425.1 GCA_030626405.1 Planctomicrobium sp. | reverse complement strand
TCTTCGCTTGAGAAACACTGATATTCTTCCAACTCTTGGGATCCTCCTCTTTCAAGCGGCGGTTCCAGTGATCGGCGACCAGTTTGCTGAGGTCGTCGTCGGGGAATCTGTCGCTCAGTTCCTGAAAAGCGGCGTTCGCTTCGCCGAAATCGTTTGCCTTTGCGGCCTGGTAATAGGCACGTGCGAGGTCACTTTCCGAAGACTTCGGAGGAGCTTCTGCTGAGAGTGTTCCGGTTGTGCTGACGAGAAGAAAGAGTACGAGAACTGGTCGCATGATTTGGCCTCCGTGCTTGTTTCAGTTTCTACGAACCGGTTAAGGTACGCGGAAGTCCGTTTTGCCTCCAGATCAGTATCGATGCCTGAACCTCCTGTATCGTCATTTCCGAAAACATGCCGCCTGATTCAGGAGGGCATCGACACAGGCTTGCACCTGGGGATGCAGGCATATATCTCCCATGAGAGAAACGTGTTAGCGAACTTTGCTGTTGGAGAAAACGCTGAAGGCTCTCCACTGGAAAGTGACGTTCTCTGCGCCTGGCTCTCAAGTGGAAAACCAGTCACAGCAACAGCGGTGCTGCAACTCATTGAGCAAGGGAAGTTCCGACTGGAAGATCGCGTTTCTGCGATCATTCCTGAGTTTGCTGTGAAAGGCAAAGAAGACGTCACAATATTTCACCTCCTCACCCATACTGGCGGGTTGCGTCCTGTCGTTTCTGGCTGGCCTCGTAAAAGCTGGAAAGAGGTCATCGCAAAGATCACCCGGACTTCGCTTCGCATGGATTGGGAACCGGGCGAAACGGCTGCCTATGATCCAGGCTTGTCTTGGATGATACTGGGCGAAATTCTCCGCAGAATAGACGGGCGACCAATCGACCAAATTGTTCGGCAGGATGTCCTGGAACCACTAGGCATGGCGGACTGTTGGCTGGCGGTTCCGAAGCATCTTCATTCCGCCTATGGAAACCGTATCGGCATGCTCTATAACGTTGTTGATCAAGAGTTCCAACCAACGCGAGGTCACGAAGCGGAATACTGCCAGTCACCTTCACCAGGTGGAAGCATGCGCGGACCTGCCTCGCAGTTAGGGCTCTTTTACGAGATGCTATTACGCGGTGGAATAACAGTTGACCGGCGGCAGATCCTGTCGGTGGAAAGTGTGAAGGCAATGACAACACGGCAACGCGAAGGCAAGTTCGACCGAACTTTTCAGCATCAACTCGACTTCGGATTGGGTCTGATGATCAATTCGAATCAATACGGAGCAGAGACCGTTCCTTATGGCTTCGGTCGATACGCTTCGCCAGAGACATTTGGCCACGGCGGCGCACAGTCCTCGATTGCGTTTGCTGACCCGCAGCATCAACTTGTTGTCGTCGCGATAGCAAACGGATGTCCAGGGGAGGAACGACATAATCAGCGTTTCCGTGAACTCAATTCTGCGATTTACGAAGACCTTGGCCTCGCGACAGCTCGCCATCAGGATTGAGGAACAAGCAGATGTGGCAGAGCAACGTATCGCTGGGAGTTTTCACGCTCGACTTGTGGCAATTCATGCTCGGCAGTTCGGTTCTGTTCGGCCTGATCACGTTGGTCGGCACGCGAAAGTCGCTGCAAGACTGCAAACTGGAAATCGGCTTCTGGCCGGTGATGTTTGGTGTTGTTGGGACTGCGATATCTACGTTGTTTGTCATCTGTGTTCTCGGTTACGAAAGCCAGCATACGCCGGTCGTCTTGCCATCTGAAGTCGGTCGAAACTGTCGGGTTCTCTATCATCTCATTCTCATCACTTTACTACTGATGATGACAGCAACGGACATCAAGAACTACGACGTTCTTGAATGGACCTGCTGGCTGGGGATGTTGATTGGAGTTGGAGGAGCCGTTGTCTTTGGGGAGTTTCAGTTGGTGCATGTCTGGGTCGACTGGAATCAGGAACAACCTCAACTGGCTGGGGCATATATTCCGAAGTGGCTGGATGCTCATCGACACTTGCACGGACTTGCCTGGAGCACTGCTGGCTTGGCAACCGGCGTTGTGATCGCATGGTTGACCCAGAAAGTCTCGTCGTTTGTGCTGGGGATTCCGACATTGGGGACTGGTGATATTTTCATCATGGCGATGATCGGAGCCTTCCTCGGTTGGCAGCCGACCTTGATCGCGTTCGCCCTGGCTCCACTTTTTGCCTTGTTGGTCGGAGGAAGTATTCGCGTTGTGAGTAATCGCCCGGCCCTTCCTTACGGTCCCTTCCTCGCTGTCGGTGCGATCACAGTGCTGTTTGCCTGGAAGGCGATCTGGATGCTGGAAATCCCACTCACACTCGCTCCCAACCCGGATCGGGATTCCATTTTCGCCCTGCGACGTTTCTTCGGCGACTGGGTGACTCTCCTGATGACCGCTGGCTTGTCCGTTGGCTTGTTCGTCGGTCTGCTCAGTCTGTTACGATTCTATAAGTCGCTGGATTTGAAAAACTGATTTCTGTCATCAATGTTCATCGGACAATTCATGAAAACCTCTCGTTTCATTCTTGCCCTGAAATTTTTTGTTGTACTGGTCTCCGCTGGTCAGGATTGCCATTCTGCCGATGAACCAAACGTGCTGTTGGTGATGACAGACGATCAGGGGTTCGGCGACTTCTCCCTACACGGAAATCCAACCCTCAGCACTCCAAAGACCGACCAGTTTGCTCGTGATGGCATTCAGTTTAGACGTTTCTATGTCAATCCGTTCTGCGCGCCGACGAGAGCGAGCCTACTCACTGGACGGTATTCACTTCGTACCGGCGTTTGGAGTGTTACCCACAACAAAGAGGCAATGCGCAGTAGCGAAGTGACTATCGCCGAAGCATTAAAGGCGAATGGGTACCGCACGGCCTGCATCGGAAAATGGCACAACGGCGGACACTATCCGCGAACGGCCAACGGGCAGGGTTTCGATGAGTTCTTCGGTTTCAACCACGGGCATATCAATCAATACTTCGACACAGAATTGCTCCGCGACTCCAAACCGGTAGAAACGAACGGATACATCACCGATGTGCTAACAGACGAAGCAATCAAGTTTATGGCGGACAAGAAAGAGTCTCCGTTTTTCTGTTACGTTTCATACAACGCGCCGCATACTCCTTGCCAAGTTCCGGACGAATGGTTCGATCCATTTCAGGTGAAAGGACTTGATCCGAAACTCGCAGCGATTTACGGAATGTGTGCGAATCTCGATCACAACTTCGGACGATTGTTACAAGCTCTCGACGATGCGGAACTTCGCGAGAATACGATTGTGTTGTTCCTGACAGATAACGGTGCCAACTCTGACCGTTTCAACGCCGGGATGCGTGGACGCAAGGTCAGCGTTCATGAAGGAGGATCGCGCGTTCCGTTGTTCGTGCAGTGGCCTCATCGATTTCACAAACCACAGATCGTGGGGCAACTCGCGGCGCACTTCGATCTCTACCCGACGATTCTTGAACTCTGCAATGCGAAAGCTCCGACCGGACCACCGATTGATGGAGTCAGCCTCGTCCCGCTACTTGACAATCCCGAAAGCAAGTGGTCGCCTCGATTACTGTTCACGAACACGGACATGGGAAACAAGCCCCGTCCGTTCCCTGGCGCTGTGCGGTCCGACCGTTATCGGCTCGTTCATGCCAGGAAAAGTACGAAGTGGGAACTCTTCGATATGCACGCCGATCCTGGAGAAACAAACGATATTGCCTCAACTCACCCTGACAAAGTCGAGGAATTGACGACTGCCTATATGAACTGGTGGAATGTCGCCCACAAAGGGGCCTATGAGCGAATGCCGATTCCTGTCGGGTATGACGAACAGAACCCGGTCGTGCTGAATGCATCTGAGAGTGAACCTGACAAACTTAGTTTTCACCACGGTCCTGGTTTTGCGCACGACTGGCTCGTTGGCTGGACAACCACTGACGCCAGCGCCACATGGGAAATAGACGTTATTGAAGCTGGGGCGTATCAAGTCGAACTCCAATATCTCTGTTCAGAAGCAGATGCTGGAGCAAAGATCAAAGTGCACTGCGGGAAGTCCGTCGTTGATGCAGTCACAACTGGAAAAACCATCATCGATATCCCTTTGTCGCATCGTGATGAAGATGAACACGGGAAGTACATCAACCGCAACTGGTCAACACTTCGCCCAGGCATTCTGCAACTCAAGGAAGGTCGGCAACGGCTGAAAGTGTTTGCCACGTCAAAACCAGGGACAACTGTCATGGAATTAAAGTCGGTCGTCTTGACGAAACATTAGATCACTTTTCGTATTGGTGTTCGCGTTCTGCCTCGTGGAGACAAGCGTTCACACTGTTGAAAAACGTTTTTCACGGGCACAGGAAAGAGCAATCTGCTCTAGAGAGGACGACAATGACAACTCACAGAATGAGGAAAGGTGCGGTGATTATCATTTTAACAGTGAATCCTGCCTTGAACATCAGTTCATGCGTGGCAAGTGTGACACCGGATTGCAAACTCAGGTGTTCGGAGCCTGTTGATGAGTTAGGCTGAGGAACAGGTCGCACAATCTGGATCGTGAATGGTGTTGCTATACGAGAGTTTGATTGCCGAGGGTTTATCCAATACTCTTTCGCGCACTGCGGAATTTGCGTACGTCGCGAATTCCGATGAGTATTTAATGAGATGTGAAATCGAGATTAGAGAATAAACTCATGAAATGGTCGTGGAAGCTCGGCGAGGTTGCCGGAATTGGGATCTTCGTTCATTCAACGTTCCTGATTCTGCTGATTTGGATCGGTCTGAGCTATTGGCAAATAGAACAAAGCATCGCGGCTGTCGCGGAAGGAATCGGATTTATCCTCTCCCTGTTCTGTTGCGTAGTGCTCCATGAATTGGGACATGCATTAGCTGCACAAAGGTATGGAATTAAGACACGTGATATCACGTTACTTCCGATCGGAGGACTCGCTCGTCTGGAACGCATGCCAGAAGATCCGAAACAAGAACTGGTTGTGGCGATGGCAGGACCGCTGGTGAATGTGGTCATCGCCTCTGCACTATTTCTCGGACTTTTAATGAGTGGTAACTTATTTCTCGTCGAGAGTATTTCGATCACAGAGGGGTCGTTCGTCGCACGGTTGATGTTGGTAAATGTAATTTTGGTGATTTTCAATATGTTGCCAGCATTTCCGATGGATGGTGGGCGTGTGCTGAGAGCTCTTCTTGCGACACGAATGGACTATGCAAAGGCAACACAAATTGCCGCCAGCATCGGTCAGGCGATGGCTTTGGGGTTCGGTTTTCTGGGACTCTTTTCCAATCCCTTCCTCGTCATCATTGCATTATTTGTATGGATCGGAGCGGCTCAAGAAGCGAATGCCGTTCAGATTAAGTCAGCCATTGCAGGAGTTCCTGTGAGCAAGGCGATGCTCACGAATTACCAAACGCTTCGACCCGAGGACTCACTACAACATGTTGTCGATCTGACGTTATCCGGATCGCAGAAAGACTTTCCAGTCACTCAGTACGGCGCTGTGGTTGGAGTGCTGACTCAGACAGCCATGCTGCGAGCACTCACGACGACAGGGCCTGAGACGATCGTGAAAGAAATCATGCAAACAGACGTCGAAGCTGCCGATTCAGAAGAAATGTTGGAAGCGGTTCTGGCTCGCTTGGCGAACAGTCAAAGTCAAACAATCCCCGTCATTCACAATGGGCAACTTGTAGGCGTCATTACGATGGATAATATCGGAGAATTACTAAGGATTCAGACGGCCCTGACAGCCTCGTCCCGATGAATTATTTGAAACTGACCAGCCTCTCTATAACGGTACAAGTCTTTGGTTGACATCTGCGATCCGACTGTCGCTGGGACCGCGGAATCGAGTTCATCTTTTTCTGGAGGATAGAACTCATTGATCACCGGAGGGATGAATCAGGATACTTGTCCAGATTCCGGGCGTTCGGGCCTGAAATCAAGCATCGAAAAGCAGAGCATGTTGTGGATTGCAAGCTCTCGTTTGCAGAGGAGTTCATGTTCGCTTGAGTTTTTCGAACCTATGCGATCTCGTGTTCAATTTCGAGTAATCGGTTGTATTTGGCGAGCCGTTCGGATTGGGTGATCGATCCGACT
>DAOUPA010000195.1 GCA_030626405.1 Planctomicrobium sp. | reverse complement strand
ATTGACGATCACGCGAGCGACGTGACCACCAGCAAGAGTGTTTGGATTGGTAATTTGCCTCGCCAACGCTAACTTGCGACCGCTGGAATTGCCAGTGGGAAAGTTATCGTCGACTCGTCCTGTGTCCGGTTCAGAAAGGATCGTCAATAAACCTGGTTGCACCTCGATCCCAGGCCGAAGATGGTTTCCGCGTCGCAGCAAAAACGTAGACGATGGCGGACCAGCCTCGTGGATCACCTGGATTGTCCCATGTCTTCGGCGCTGTCCATCCAGCGTCTTCATTTGCTGAGTCAGATCATTCAGCAACGACTTGTCTTGCTCGCTGAGCGCAGCTGTGATCTCCTCGCCTGTCACTTTCAGCAGCGGACCCAGTTTCTCGGCAAGGTATTTTTGAGTTTCATTGCGTTCTTTGTCCGGCGTGCGGACGGCCGTCTTGACATCGTCTCGAATCGGGGCTGACAGTTTCGACAATTTCGCCTCAAACAACTGCTGCTCATATCCGTTTCGTACGTCTAACCGACGTTTCTTCCAAGTCTCGATTTGTTTCGAAATCGCGTTGTTGTGCCGATCAATTTCCACTTTTTGAACAGCCGAAACATCAGGGATTCCGTGGGCGTCTGCGACAATCCAACGCTCAGGGTTGAAAGACGGTGAGAAGATGGCGAGGAAGCGATAATAGTCCTGCTGGGGAATTGCCTCGTACTTGTGATTGTGGCACTTTGAGCACTGAATCGTCGCGGCCAGAAGATTGCTGGCAACAATCTCGCCAGTCAGTTGCAGCACTCGGTTCCGTGTCTCGGGCTTGTTCACGCTTGGTGCATGTGTTGTGTCCAACGCCGCCAGCAGGAATCCGGTCGCGGTCAACGATTCAATCATCTCGGGCGTAAACTTCTCCGCTGATTTCCAGTCGACCAGTTCGTCACCAGCAAGCTGTTCGGTGATGAATTTGTCAAACGGTTTGTTCTGATTGAATGATTTAATGACATAATCGCGATATCGCCATTTCCCTTCCAACGGTCTGATAGTGAGCGCATCGTTGTCGCTGCCGTAGACATCGACATAGCCGGAGTCATCGAGCCAGTGCCGGCCCCAGCGTTCGCCAAAGTGTGGAGACTCCAGCAATTGGTCGACAAGTCGCTCGAAAGCATTCGGACGTTCATCTGCAAGGAAATCAGCAAGCTCCTCTGGCGATGGTGGAAGACCGATCAGATCCAGGAAAACTCGCCGTACCAACGTCGCGCGGTCCGCGTCCGGAGAAAGTGTCAAGCCTTTCTCTTCCAGTTTGGCAAGTATGAAGGCATCGATCGGATTGCGGACACGATCACTTTGTTGGACTGACGGAGGTTCTCGCCAGACTGGTTTCTGGTATGCCCAGTGAGCGCGATCTTCTTCGCTGATCAGAGCGGAGGGAGAAGGCTCAATCACCTTTTCTTTCGCAGGGGCGTTGAATCGAATCCAGCGACGTACCAACGCGACCTCATTATCGCTAAGTGGATCGTCTCCGTCCGGCGGCATTTCGCCGCTAGTAATCATCTCCATCAACTCGCTGCGGTCTGGATAGCCCCGGGCAATCACCGGACCACGTTCTCCACCGTGCAGCATCGCGGTGACTGTCCGCAGATCGAGATCTGCTTCTTGTTCATCGGCCCCGTGACAATCGAAGCAGTGAGACGCAAGAACCGGTTGAATGTCCTGCTCGAACTGAGGCACACTTCCGTATGCCGTCTCCAATCCGTACTTCAGTTCAAGATAAAGTCCAACCTCGTTCTGCTCTGTTGCAGTGAGCGGACGATTGTAAATAAGTAACTCCGCCAGATCGCCTTTGTAGTAGGTCGGCGTGTTGGCAATCAACCCACCGTGCTGTCCAATGGACAATCGAATCTCTGGCTGAAATCCGAGAAACGTCCTGTTCGCAAATGTTCCGCGTCCGTCCAGATTGCCGTTCAGAAATTGTGACCAGTTCTGTGATCCGCCGTAGACAACTTCTAATACGTTCGGCGATTCGTTCCACGCAATGTTGGTTGCCTGGCCTTCATCGCCAGCAACAACCCCCAATCGATTTCTGCCGTTGGACTGGTAACCGACCCAGAACCCTCGTCGATCAGACGCCTTTCGATCCGAACCGGACTGAAGATCGAGAAGCCTCGGATTGGTATGTGGAGCGGTTGCCGCAGCCTGCATCACAAAAAACACATGAAACGGTTGGTCCCCCGGCAACAGACCATTCGTAATTGACTTTTGAAGTGCATCATTACCGTGAAACCGGACGACTGGTTTTCCACCAATTGTGTCCGATTCGTAGGTTGGTCGATGGTCAGCAGAATTCTGATCGACATGGTTGCCGTGTCCGCTCTTGTCTGCCCACTTCTCGATCTTCTGGCCTGACGGTGGATTGTTCGACAACTCTCCATCCGCATCGATATCTTCTGCATCCAGCCACAACACCAGACCTCGTGTCGGTAACGACTCCGCCAGTGCGACATTCGTTAGGCCAAGAAAGAGATTGAACGCAACGGCGCAAGTCAGCCAGCCCCACATCCTTCCGTTCGTCATGACCATGCTCCCTGGACATTTTTGTTGAGTCACATGTAAATCGCGCCTGTTATGCCACCGCTGGAGGTGATCATTGACACAGTGCCTGAACAACCTGATCGCTATTTGATGGAGAACTTTCATTCGTTATGCCAATTCAGTGATCGAGTTGTATCTTCACAGCATCTTTGTTCCAGAAGTTCACGATCCGGTTCGTCTCCCGCATAAACCCAGATCATCGCCATCGGTTCATTCGAGCGATTGATAAACCGGTGCGGTCGACCACGCGGAATGCAAGCTGTGTCGTTGCCTGATAGCTTAAACTCGCGCCCAGCAACCTGACAAATGGCGCGACCCTGGATGATGCTGATCGACTCGTCATAATCGTGGAGATGGCAAGGCAGCGAAGATCCAGGCTCAAAGATCCCATAGCCACCACAAATGCCACGAGATCCAAACCGCTTCGCGAAAAGGTCACGAAACAATGCGCCTGGAGCGAGCTCGTAGAATTCTGCTTGCTCAAATCGCGTCAGGTGTTCTGGACAATCGTCATCGGTTTCAGTGCGGTCTTGAATTTCAAAGTCACCTTCACCGAATTCACGCACGGGATGAGCGTTCGCCATTGCCCAATGCAAGCTGACAGTCTGGTCAGCAGACTCGTTGAACACAGCATGCGCGATCCCGGCAGGGATGTGCATCGCATCGTACGATTGCATGTGGTAAGAGCGGCCCACGATTTGAATCACGACCTCACCTTCCAGGACGGTCACAACTTCGCTAGATGGATGACGGTGATAAGGTAGTACCGCATGAGGGTGGAGCGACGTCACGCCGGTACTCAGTGATTGTGCTCCCTGAACGCCAGACACAAAGACGCGAGTATGTACACCAACGACCTCTTCGCCTGCGACGGAACAGTCGCCACGAGCAATGAATTCTTTTCGTTGTTTTTGGCTGACATTCGTCGTCATCTTCGATCCTTTGCTCGTCGACCGGATTTGCGTTCGGTCCTCACTGCCGAAATGTCAGTTTTATTTTAACTTTCCACTTACAAGAGACCATTCACATACGGACGGATCTCTTGCCAAAACGGACAATCCCTAATGCCTGCCAAGCGAAACTGTTGCTCCAGATGAACACAAACGATAGCTTGGAGCGGTCATGAGAGAACCTGCTCCTTTATCAACGTTGGAAACGACAGCGAAGTGGCCATCAAAGGCACTCGTCGATTCGGAAAGAGATCGAAGTTTTCTTGCCTACACGCGACCCGTGCCCCGACCACTGTCTCACTTTACAATAGGCCACTTCCCTCCGCAGACGACAGGTTTCCTCCATAAGCATCCCTGCATCGCCTTACACAGTTGCGTCGAAGGGCCAATCACGCTCACTTTGGACAAGCCATACACGATCGACTCAGGGATCTTTTACTTGTTGCCCAAGAACACGCCTCACACCTGGTAGAATGATGGCTCACACACGGCATCGACAATGGGTTTGTACATCGACACGGAAAATCCCGGACAATGGCCGACACATTCCGGTATCGCTCAATGTTGTCGCGACCTGGACAAACTCGTCACTCAACCGCGTCGATTCAATGTTGCCCGCGATCCGCAATTGCAACACGCTTTTTGGCAAGCTGTCGACTATTTAACATCCGAGCAACACCGCAACGTCGCTGCTGTTGTTGGAAACCTGTGGCAACTGTTGGGACTTATCATCGAACGTCTGCAACCAACTTCCACACCGTCATCATCAGAGGACGGGATCGCTCAGAAGATTCGTCGAATTTTGTTGGCGCGTGTCAATGAGCAACTGACCATTGAACAGATTGCCGATGAGGTTCACGTTAGTCCGACACGCGCGAAATCAACTTTCCAGGAAGCTTTCGGCTGCGGCATCAAGACGTATTTCAACCAACTCAAGATCTGGCAAGCCAAACGTCTGCTCTGCGATTCCAAGCGAACGATTGATCAGATCAGTCGCGAGCTTGGCTTTTCCAGCGCGAGCCACTTCTCACGAGCATTCCTGATGCAGACTGGACAATCACCCTCGTCGTTTCGTGAATCAGAGTGAGGCGACCGCGACATCAAACGGAGAAAACATGATGACTCTTCGAACGGGCCTGGTTGTGATTTCTTTGTTGTTGAGTGTTGGCATCGGTATCACCCTGTCTGGGCGAGGCGGTATCATGCCAGAGCAACGCAATGAGCGATCGGTGCGCATTGGCCTTTCACTGGGCACTCTTAAAGAGGAGCGATGGCAACGTGATCGCGACCACTTCGTGGCCCGTGCAAAGGAGCTGGGAGCCGAGGTTCTGGTGCAATCCGGCAACAGCGATGGGATGCGTCAGATGCAGGACATCGAGGCGCTGATCAGCCGTAAAGTGGACGTGTTGGTCATCGTTGCTTTCAATCCGGCGGCGATGGACAAAGCTGTTGCGTCAGCGAAGGCAGCTGGAATCGCCGTCATTTGTTATGACCGCATGGTTACAGATTCAGACGTAGACCTGTACTTGAGCTTTGACAACGTACACGTTGGTGAGCTTCAGGCGCAATATCTCGTCGACAAGCTCGACGGGCATGGGCGGATCATTCGAATTCACGGCCCGAAAACAGACCATACGGCGCAACTTTTCAAGCAGGGGCAAGATTTGGTACTCGCCCCCCTGATCGAAAGTGGTGCAATTAACGTCATTCACGAAGACTATGCTTTGAACTGGAAACCGGAAGACGCCAAGAAGATTGTGAACGCGGCGATTACCGCCCACGGGCGAGATTTTGACGCTGTGTTAACAACCAACGATGGCACAGCCGGCGGCGCGATCCAGGCGTTAATCGAAGAAGGTCTGATCGGCAAGGTACTCGTCACCGGTCAGGACGCTGATCTTGCTGCCTGCCAGAGAATCCAGCGCGGCACGCAAGCGATGTCTGTCTACAAACCGCTTGATCGTCTGGCGAGAATGGCCGCGGAAGCTGCATTCAAACTCGGTCGGCGCGAGATCCTTGTCGTCTCTCAGACAGTTCACAATGGGTACAAAGAAGTCCCCGCCATTCTGGAAGAGATCATCGCTGTGGATAAAGAGAATTTATTCGAGACTGTTGTGAAAGATGGGTTTCACTCAAAGGAACAACTCAAGTGATCGCTCCGATTCTGAAAGCTGACCGCATTACCAAACGCTACCCTGGAGTTCTAGCGTTACAGAATGTCAGCTTCGACTTACGTCCTGGTGAAATTCATGCTCTGTGTGGGGAAAACGGTGCCGGGAAATCCACACTCATCAAAGTACTCTAAGGAACGATCCCGCACGGCAGCTTCGAAGGCGAGATTCGGCTGCACGATCAGACTGCCCGTTTTGCTAACGTTCGCGATGCTCAGCGTGCAGGACTCGCCGTGATTCATCAGGAACTGGCGCTCGTCGATGACCTCACCGTAGCCGAAAACATTTTCCTGGGTGACGAACCTCGACATGGCTGGTGCATTGACTGGACGGCCTTGCTGACTGCCACAAAGGAAGTGCTCGAGCGATTTCACTTCCATCTCGATCCGGAACTGAAAGTACGACAATTGGGCATCGGGCAGAAACAACTGGTAGAAATCGCACGTGCATTATCGAAAGAATCTCGAATTCTTATTCTGGACGAGCCCACGGCGGCGTTGAGCAATTCCGAAGTTAATCAATTAATGCAGATACTGCGACAGCTCCGGCAATGCGGAGTCGCCTGCATCTACATCTCCCACAAGCTGGATGAAGTCAAGGAAATCGCCGACCGGATCACTGTGCTGCGTGATGGCGAAACCGTTGTCACAATGGAGGCAAAGGATGCCAGCACTAGCGACATGATTCATCACATGGTTGGTCGTGAGATTTCTGAACTCTACCCCAGACGCATCTCTGCCCGGAGAGACAAGATCGTCCTTGCCGTGGAACGGCTCAGTGCCGCTTCACGCTCGCATCAGTCAGTGCGACTTCAAAATATTTCCTTCTCAGTTCGAGCAGGTGAAGTGTTGGGGATTGGGGGTTTGATGGGTGCAGGAAGGTCGGAGTTATTGATGCACTTGTACGGTTTGTGGGGCAAGAGACTCGGCGGCAATGTTTCCGTACTCGGGCAATGCTATCCGTTTCCGTCGCCACGCAAGTCGTTGCGGCGCGGTCTGGTTCTGATTACTGAAGACCGCAAGCGTTACGGTTTGGTACTCGATCAATCCGTGGGATGGAACGTGTCACTTTCTTCACTTCAAAGCATCACTCAACACGGACTCGTCAGTCGCGTCGAGGAAACTATTCGCAATGCCCCAATGCTCGACAAACTAGGAGTCCGCAAGTCGAGCTATGAAAAAGCAGTGTGCGAACTCTCCGGGGGGAACCAGCAAAAAGTCGTGCTCAGCCGAAACCTGTTGTCTGACCCTGAAATCGTGTTGCTCGATGAACCAACGCGCGGGATTGACGTTGCCTCCAAACTCGAAATCTATGATGAAATTAACCAACTGGTTGCCGAGGACAAAGCCGTCGTTTTGGTGTCTAGCGAATTGCCGGAACTGATCGGGATGAGCGATCGAATTGTGATGCTTCACGAGGGCCGGATCGCCGGAGAATTTGATCGGGATCAGTTCCGTCAGGAAACACTCATGGCTGCAGCGACAGGCTCTGAACTGCCCTCACATTCCTTGTGAGGAAACCTTACGCGAAGTACAGAAGGTTGCATTGAAAGCTGACCCTACGAATTAAGCAAGAACCATGAACCGTTTGCGAAAAACAATCAGCCTTCGAAACCTGACAATGCCGCTGGTCCTGGCAGTGATCTGGGTTTCTTTTTCAATCGCCAATCACCAGTTTCTCAGCTCACGCAACTTATCTATGTTGATGATTGAAATGGCAGTGACCGCAACACTAGCGGTCGGCATGCTCCTGGTGATTCTGCCCGGTCACATCGACTTGTCCGCTGGCTCTGGAGTCGGCATGATTGGTGGCATCGCCAGTGTCTTGATTTTCCGTCTGGGCTGGTCAGCACCACCATCTCTCTTAGCCTCATTTGCACTAGCGGTACTGCTGTGGGCTGGCATGGCAACACTGATAGTGCAGTGCCGCGTCCAGGCGTTCATCATCACTCTAGGTGGACTACTACTTTTCAAAGGATGCTTCTGGCTGATTATTCAAAGCTCTACAGTACCCGTCGCTTCCGGTGGAGAAACGAATCTGTACTCGCTTTTAACAACTTACTATTTTTCACCATCCGTTGGTCTGTTATGTCTTCCTGTGATCATTGCTGGGATGGTCTTAATCAAGCTTCGTGATCGTCGTATCCGTTCGCGGGCCGGGCTGCACGTTGAAGATGCAGAAATATCGACCTTGAAAATGTTCATCGCTGCGCAGGTCCTTTTTTTAGTGGTGTTAGTATGCAACCAGTATCGTGGCGTTCCTCTGGCATTCGCAATTTTGTGTGTCGTAGCCCTGATGGTTCACGTACTCGTAAAACACACTCCGATTGGACGATACCTCTACGCAATCGGTGGAAACGAAGAAGCTGCATTGGCGTGTGGAGTACCAGTACGTCAGGTCGTGGTTCTCGCCTTTTCGCTCATGGGTGGCATCGTCGCGATCACTGGATTTATGCAGACAGCCTATGCCGGAGCTTCAACGACGACTGTCGGGGAACTGATGGAGCTGGATGCTATCGCTGCCTGCGTCATTGGGGGTGCAAGTCTGAAAGGCGGTCGCGGCACTGTTCTCGGGACACTCTTCGGCGCGCTGGTCATGGCCAGCCTTCTCAACGGAATGACGTTGCTCGCTGCCGCACCGGCAATCAAACTCATCACTCGAGGTCTGGTACTCGTCCTAGCAGTCCTCATCGACGTCAAACTGAGAGAGGAGTAGCCGTCAACCGACGACCCAGAAGTTTTCTACGCGGACCCTCCTGGTAGTATCTTGCCGTTCGGTGGTCATAAAGGGTACGGACTGGGCATTGTCACCGAATTGCTCGCTGGAGCATTCACAGGCAGCGGCTGTAGCAAACCCGATTCTCCACGCCTGCTTAATGGCATGCTGACGATTATTTTGGATCCCGAACGGATTCCAACTGAAGTTGGATTCGCTGAAGAAGTGCAGCAGTTCATTCAGTTCGTCAAGAGTTCGAGGACAGCATCCGCGGACACTGATATCCTCATGCCTGGTGAAATTGAACAGCGTACGCGAGAACAGCGTCTCGCAAACGGAATCCCACTGGACGAAAAGACTTGGAACCAAATTCTCGAAACCTGCCGATCCCTGGACATCTTGGACCACGAAGTTGAAGCGGCCATGCAAGAGTGAAAAAACGGTAACGGGCGTCAAGTGGCGTGTGGTCTCATGATGGCTGATTAAACGTTGGCATATTTCTACGGCGATGTGAACGGCATCCACTACTGAACACCATCGTTGAAATTGGCCGGTGGAGGTCTCTCTTTCCTTTCTTCAGCAACGTACTGATAGGCCTTACTTTCGATTCTGCCATGACTCTCGATTTACACGATTGCGTATGCGTGACGCTGTCACCAACACCACGCAACTTCTGTCTTCATTCTTCTCGTTCTTGTGGTGGAACGCAAGTAAAGTGCATCATTGATCAGAAGAGTCATCGAGTGAAACTGTCTCAAGACGGTGGTACGCCTTGAAGTGAAGAGGTTTTGAAATCAGCTGCCCGCTCGTCTTGCACCAACTTGACTCGTGAACATAATGTCACTACTGTGGGGTCGTACGCATCGGAAAAGATTGTTGCTTGGATGGTATCGCGGGCTGATGAGAAAAAATAATTTCATCCTCTGGATTTCACTGACGATTCTAGTCAGTTCTGGATGCCCAAGTTCTCCTCCTCCAGTCGATACTCCGCCTGAAGTTCCATCTGAAGAGAGTACTCAGCAATCCTCAAAAACCATTGACGACTCTGCGGCTCCTTCTTCCAAGGTGGAAGATCAGCCTTCTGACTGGTCTAAGGAAACTGTCTCTTCGACGTCAAGTCGAGCCTCCTCTTCTTCACCATCGACAGGCGATCAGCCGACCCAACCTTCCGCAGATGAGGCAGGCAAGTCGGCTGCAAAAGCTCTTTCTCAAGCACAAACTCTCTACGAGAAATCAAAGTCCAAATCTCAACGAGGAGACCACACTGGTGCTTTTCTTGACGCTCGTGACGCTTGGAAGCTCGCCAAGGGGATCGATGGCGACGCTGCAATAACGTTGACAACCCAGATCTACGCGCATCTGGACCGCTTAGCTCAGCGTGCCTCTAAAGAAAATTCCCCAACTCGCCTCGATACATCTCTCCCCTTGATATTAAAATAACGTTCCTGGTGCATGTTGATCCGCTTCACCTGAATTTGAGTAAAACGAATGGCTGCAAACTCCGTGAGTAGTTCGAAGCAAACCCGTTCCTTGAATCGAATCACCTGCCCACATTGCTGGGAAAAATTTCGACTCGAAAATCTTCTGTGGGTCGCGGAACATGCTGATCTGTTGGGGGATCCGATGCTTGGTGACGAAGACCCCCAGCGTTTTTTGCCAACGCGATTCACCGTCGATGGTGACGCACTCGACGCACGTGGATTTCCTTGTCATACCCTCGCATGCCCCAAATGCCACCTAACCGTTCCTCGACCACTGATTGAACTCGAACCGTTTTTCATGTCTGTTTTCGGTGCTCCTGCGAGCGGGAAGTCTTACTTTCTGGCGTCGATGACCTGGGAATTGAGGCAGACTCTTTCAGCCGTCTTTTCCTGTTCCTTCAGCGATGCCGATCCAGCAATGAATCAGCAACTGAACGACTATGAAGAGTCATTGTTTCTCAATCCAAAGGCAAATGAAGTCCAGCCTCTGGCAAGTCTGATTCGGAAAACTGAAGAACAAGGAGACCTCTACGACAGCGTTTCCTACGGCACACAGACCGTCAGCTATCCTCGACCATTTCTGTTCGCCATGCAGCCACAGACTGGACATCTGAACGAGTCGCAAGCGGACAGAATTGGTAGGGTCGTTTGCCTGTACGACAATGCTGGTGAGTCCTTTCAGCCCGGCAAAGACGAAGTCGGCAGCCCGCTGACTCGTCACATGGCACTTTCGCGAACGTTGTTATATGTGTTTGATCCAACTCAAGATGCGAGGTTCCGTAAATCGATGGATCTTTTGTCCACCGATTCCAGCGAGCAGATTTCTGCCTCACGTTTGTCACGGCAAGAACCCATTCTTCAGGAAGCAGCAGCCCGTATTCGTCGCTATGCCAAGCTCCGGCAGACCGAGAAACATCAGCGGCCACTCATCGTTATCTTGACAAAATATGACGAGTGGTCGCACCTGCTCACTCCGATGGTGGGAGAAGACGATCACTCGGAACCTTGGAAAACGGTCAAAGGAAGTAACGGCAAGCCAATGGCTGCTTTGGATATTCCGCGTATCCAGCGGTATTCCGATTTCTCTCGTAAGCTCATGCAGAAGGCTTGCCCAGATATCGTGGCTGCTGCTGAGAACTTTGCACAAGAAGTGATCTACATCCCGGCCAGTGCGGTCGGGTGGTGTACACAGAATGACCAAGACAGCGGGCTGGTTGCGATGCGACCTGCGGAAGCGAAACCTTTCTGGGTGACCGTTCCCTTCCTGTATTCGTTGTACCGGTGCATTCCGGGATTGATTCCAGGACTGAAACGCAAAGGAGATTCGCAGTGATGCAGGAACTGCTTTACACCTCCGCCCCTAAAGGTCTCAAGCCGGGCAGCCGTGGCTTCTGTACTGTGCTCAGTTCGTCAGGCATGTCTGCCCCAGTCGCGACGGGCCTTGAAAGCCTGAGTGCCTATCGACCGGTTTATCCTCCCAATGATCCGCAGGCCGACCTGAATCCGGTTGTTTACTCGCACATTCTGTTATCTCTGGCGGGGAAACGACAAAGTATTCTGTCGCGAATTTCGGATTACGGACTCGCTTATTCGCAGCGAACAAACAAAATTGCTCATCATGTTGCACTCGAACATTCAGATCGAGCACCCGCCGGCCCGGCTTGGTTATTGCAGGTTCCGGGATTGATGCGGGCTGAATGGGATGGACAACCCAAAGTGGTTTCTGCAGAGCGTCAGGTTCCTCAAGGAAATGTGACGCCGAAGGTTT
>DAOUPA010000108.1 GCA_030626405.1 Planctomicrobium sp. | reverse complement strand
TCTATTGCCTCGGGTTATGAGACTATTGGGGCACTTGTTGAATTCTTGACAATCAGATTCTCTTCTCTGGCTGAACTTCTTGTTTCGCTTTCTTTCGAATTGAGGAAGTCTGTCGTGAATGGCTCGGTGGAGTGCTGAAACATTACGAGCGGAAAGCGGCGTAACCTTCCCGCTTTTGTTTCTCTGAACATCAAAGCTGACAATCTCTGTCAAACGCTTCGTGCTGCGCTGCTACAAAAACAGCCACCAAAAACGAGCTGTTTGTACTCAGTCAACACTGAATCGCCGGTGCCCAGCAGCCATTTCGCGACATCACTTCTTCAATTCCAGGTTGCCAAAAATCAGAACAAGTCACAGTTATTTGATGACAGAGTTTTTACCCAGCGAGCATTGGAGTCTTCGGTTTCTGGCTGATGCCTACATCCGAGACACAAGTTAGGTTTCCTTTATCGCTTTGGTTGCATCAGTCTTCTTTTTGTCGCTCGTCCGCGTCTTTGTCTTTGGATTAGCAATTCTCGATACTTTCAGATAGACGGTGTTGCCATCAATCTTAGTCAGAACGCCAGTCGCGACTTTGGGAGCACCAGAGCAGCGGGCGTTGAATAATGCCTTGGCTGCGTCGCCATCCAGCAAAACCTGGAGACTGCCTGCCTTCAGGCCGGCAGCGCACTCTCCAATTTTAAACTCGCATTTGCTACATACCAACTTCCCAGCCAAAGTGAGGCCGGGCGTGACGTTCTTATTTTTCACCTCAGTCGACCTCTTACTTGTGATCGTGACCACGCCATCTTTGAGGGTCACGACACCTGAGGCACGAATCAACTTACCAGTGCATCGGGTAGCGAATAGGCTTTCACCGGCTTGGCCAGAAATCAGCACGAATTGCTTCTCACTCAACTTCAAAGCCGTCGTACACTTCTCCGTGGCTTTGAACTCGCACTTCGCACAGGATAAGTTTCCCACGACATTCCCGCGAGCGCCTGCCGGTTCGGTTTTCGCCTGGTGTGTTTCCTTCTCGGCAGCGTGAACGGAAATGGTCAGGACCAGCACGGCAACCACTACACTCAACGAACGTAAAGACATTGCGTATCTCCCTCTATATGAAAACAACGATGAGTATGAACGACAGGACAACCCGTTCCACCTCTAGTCTCCAATCGCGTCAAATTGATTGTCGAAGCCCACCGACCACAACACTCAAGTTAACGCTCACCGAACGGCGGGTCAATCAGGCCAGGTTGAGTTCGGTGAAAAGAGAGTGCTCGGCTCGGGCATTTCAGGCAATGACTTTGATTCCAGCAGAACAGATTCGCGTGGCGACTGTGTGTCGTATTCCGTTCTCGATTGCTCAAAATCCCCAAAGGACTCTTGACAAACGGAAGCTTCATCTGGAAATAAGACACGGCTATTTTGCATGGCCCATTGAAAGTCTGTGCGGAGTTCGTCGAGTATCTCATGAATCAATTGCAGCCTCCCCGAGTATTCTGTACTCAAAAGAATCACGCAAGTTAACGCGAACAAAAATCACTCCCAGTCCGATTGCGGTGTTCGAGTTTTTTGTACCTCGCGCCTATGCGTTTCGGTTACTTGACGCCGGATGCTTCGGCAGCTTCAATGTCGATTTCGCGTACCAGTTGCCGCGCTAATTGACTCACTCCGTAATTCGATTTGTCTTTACTGGCTGCAATCAGCGCTTTGACAACCACATCGTGTGTTTCCGGAAGCGTGACGACAAGCGTCTTGATCGACCATTGCCGAGTTGGTTCAGATTCACTGTTATTGTTGATGACTCCAATGAGCGCAGGAATGGCCGGTTCGGCCTTCTTTCCAAACGCATGGAGTGTTCGAACCGCGTGGTAGCGTATGTCGCGGTCATTGTCTTCTAGCAGGGGGATGAGTTGCTTTACGGCGGCACCTGCGGCAGGGCCAATATGACCGAGTGCATCAATCACGGTTAAACGCACGTCTATATTTTCGTGCGTTAGCAGTTCGATTAGGTTCGGGAGAGCAACTGGTCCGACTTGGGCAAACGCCTTTGCGGCGGTGCTGGCGACTTGCGGTTCTTCGAATGCGGCAACCAGCGCGGGAACTCCCTCTTTTCCCAGGGAAGCCAGAGCCGATGCGGCATCGCTCCGTTCCGTTTGATCACGTGTCAGATCATTGAGCACTAAACGCAGAGTTGACACATCGGCGGTTGATACTTTGTCTATCCCCGCTTGTTGTGCCGCTTGCGGATTGACCTGCAACAGCACAACCGAGACGTCATATCGTATTTTGTCCTCGTCAAGCGAATTGAGCAGTGGATCGACAACTGCCGGACCGATCTGAGTCAACGCGGTTCGTGCTTGCGTTCGCAATTGGCTGTCCGACAAACGCTCGATGAGTTTCGGAATTGCTTTATTGGCAGCGGGGCCTACTTTCCCTAATGCAATGACCGCCTGCGACCGAACGCTTTCCTGCTTATCGGACAAGGCATTAGTCAACGAATCAACGGCGGCAGACGCAGACGGACCAATTTTTCCCAGTGCTTGTGCCGCAGCAGTGCGTAAGGCGTCATCGGAGCTAGTAAGAGCTTTTCTTAAATCGTCGACGGCCGATTGCGCCGCCGGACCAATCTGCCCGAGCGTATATGCTGACCAAACTGGGACATCGCCTGTCCCGGTCATGAGCGATTTCCGCAAAGCTGGCACAGCTTTGGTACTGAACTTGGTCAATGCCAGGGAAGCTCCGTACCGCACGTTGACGTCATCCAGCGATTTGATCATCTTCGGGATTTGGTCAGGTTTGGAATCGGCTAATGCGCCTGTGGCCAACGAGGAGGTTGACAACAGTGCAAGAACGATCACTCGAAACAGAAAAGACATACGATTTACCCCCACAGTTTTTCGATCGGATGCCCTTTTCCAGCAATCATTACTGGGCGGCCGTCGGATGTGTGATATTCTTTAAAGTGGTCGATGCCAATTGCATGGTAAAAACTTGCGGCCGCATCGTCCGGTGAATACGACTCGTCGATGGGTTCCGATGCAGTTTTGTCTGTTTCGCCGATGACCTGCCCTCCTCGAATTCCGCAGCCCGCGTACAACATACTCATTGCGCGCGCCCAATGGTCACGGCCCGCTCCTTTGTCGTTGATTGTTGGCGTGCGGCCGAATTCTCCGGTGCACCACACGATTGTGTTATCCAGTAAACCCCGGTCATGCAAATCGGCGATCAGCCCGGCCAGTCCCTGGTCCCAAGGAGGCAGAAGCGTGTTCTTCAAATCTCGGAAATTGTTTTCATGCGTGTCCCAGCCTCCACTGTAGATCGAGACACAGCGCGTCCCAGCTTCAACTAACCGACGAGCCAGGAGACATGACTGTCCAAATGTATGGCGTCCGTATTGATCTCGCAGCTTGTCGGATTCACTGCCGATGTCGAACGCCTTTCGCACCGTCTTCGACTGCAGAATGTCGAATGCTTTCTGGTACGACTTATCCATACCGTCCAAGTCCTGGTCAGACAGATCGGCATTCCGAAACCGCGTGTCCGCTTGCTTGAGCAGGCGCTGCCGGGCGTTAAGCTTGTTCACGGTAAGTCCCTCAGGAGTGGCCAGCGCCCGAACACTGTAGTTCTTTGAGTTCGGGTCTCCCAAAGCGGAGAACGGTCCATAGGCCACACCGAGATGACCGGAAGAATAAATTGCAGAATTACTCCCGCCGCCGGGTAACAGCACGTACTCTGGAACGCCCTGGGGAGATTGGTGCTCTTTGGCAACCACGGAACCGTAATCGGGGTATTCCAGAGAAGGGATTTTCCGGTTGCCAGTCTGCAAATATCGCTGTCCCGGGCTGTGTGCTCCCTGAGAGTGAGACACGTTGCGCACGACCGCGTACTTGTCAGCCTGTTTGGCGAGATAGGGCATGTGCTCGCAGACACGAAGTTCGGGGATACTGGTTGCGATCGATTCGAACTCCCCCTTCATCTCACCTGCGTCGGGCTTCATGTCCCAGGTGTCGATATGCGATTGACCACCGGTGAGAAATATGAAGATCGCATTCTTACCACTGGCGGCTGCTATTTCGCCAGCGTCAAGTTGGAACATCGAAGGGAGATTTAACCCGATCGTCCCAACCACTCCCGCTTTCAGAATCTCGCGTCGAGTGACGCCATCACAGTTTTTGTACATCATGCTCTCCAGCAACAAAACGTGGCATCAATGCGTGAACAGGAATTCGCGTACATTCAATAAAGTCCACAAAACATCTTTCATCCCATCGGCCCGAGAAGGTGCGCCGGCGAGATGTTCCATATGTAAATCGAGCTCTTCTTTCGTCGGATACCGCGATAGTGCAGTGAGAAACAGCTCGACGAGCAATTCACGATCATCCTCAGTCGTTTTTAAAAGTTTCGGCAGCCGTCCGCTTCCATCGTCGATCTTCGCCAGGACATCTTGATCGTTGATCAGATACAAAGCTTGTGCCACCGACGGATCGTTTGAGCGTTCACAATCACAGGTTTTTTCACGATCAGGCCGGCCAAAAATCTTCATCGCATAGCCGCCCCGACTGGCCCCATAACGCATTGATGGCATCGCCTGACCCACCGCTCGTTGCGGACGATCTTTCGGTAAACGACCAAAATTATTGGACACACCGGTGACATCCGCAACCGCGTCGATCAACACTTCGGCTGGCATGCGTCTTAGCCTAGCGTGCGAATAATTCTTTTTGTCGATCCGGTTCGAGTCATTCGGTTCCCACGACAGTTGATATGTGCGACTGTTGAGGATCAACCGGTGCAGGTGCTTAATGTCAAACTTGTGCTCGATAAAGTTGTTCGCCAGCCAATTCAGCAGTTGTGGGTTGGAGGGCGGGTTCCCTTGATTGAAATCATCGGGCGGGTCAACAATCCCGGTTCCGAAGTAATGCCCCCAAATACGATTGACAAACGACGGAGCGAAATATGGATTCTCGGGAGCCCGCATCCATTCCCACAATTTGATTCGTGGATCGGGGCCGTCTTCGACATACGGGATCTCCAGGCCACCCAATAGCTTTGGTGGGGTTTTGCGAACCGTTCCTTCGAAACGCCAGGTAACACCCGATTCAAGCGATTCAACGCCATACCCGCGACCACTACTGCCACTTTTTCTTTCTTCGCCTGTAGATGGATCGCAGAACTGTACCATCATGAAAAAAGATTTGAACTGTTCAAAGTCTTTTTTCGTCCAGCGATCGAATGGATGATTGTGGCACTGGGCACATTCCAGTCGCAGCCCCAGAAACGAACTGGCGGTTTGCAGGACCATCGTGTCTGGACTCCGACGTTCCACGTTGGTCCAGTACAACTCGTTCGTTCTGCGTTTGGCATAGGTACCGTCGTCATCGAAGTTGTAGCGACCGGATGCCTTGTGCAAAATGGATTGGGCTTCCGCCAGAAAGTCCTCACGGGGGCGACCTTCCAGGCTAGATGCACAAACATGCCCATAGACGATTTCGTCATACGGGAGATTGCGAGAGAGTTTGTCCTCGATCCATTGCTGCCATAACCAGTTCGACAGCATGGCTTTGTTGTTGATGTACTTACTGTTGCCGGTCCAATCCGAAAACTTCATCCCCCAGTACCTTGCGTATCCGGGCTGTTCGAGCAGGTGATCAATCAATTGCGCACGCTTGTCCGGTGACCGATCAGCCAGGAACTTGCGAGTTTCATCGGGCGTGGGCAAAGCGCCGATGACGTCCAGATAAGAACGGCGTACAAAATCTGCATCGCTGCACAAAACCGACGGGCGGATATTCAGCTTGCGAAGCTTCGCCGTCACTAACTCGTCGATCTGGTTGTGTGCGAAGTTGTCTGGAAACGGTTGGCCGTCATCGCTCGCCGGGACCAGGATCTGCGTGTTTGTGACTCCGCCAGAGTAACGCACGATGATCGCCGTATCTCCGGTCCGTGAAACGCTGACAGTGCCTTCAGTCGAGACATTCGCAATTCCTTCGTCGTTACTCGAAAAGACCGTAAGTCTGGTGACGTCTTCATGTGTTCCATCATCAAACCAAGCAATCGCACGGAGCTGTACTTCCTGTGTTCGATTGGTAAAGACAATTTCCTTCGGGCTGGTTTCAAGCCGCACGAGTTTTGCGGTATTGCTGGGATCGTAGGGAGCCCCCGACTTAATCCACTGGTGCAAAATCCAGTATTGCCAGCTCTCATCGTCCATCCGCTTGCCACCCTCATGTGTCTCTTCCGATGAAGTTGGCTTCTCCAGAAACAGGCTTTTCGCGGGGGTCTTGATATTGATGCGAGGTCCGTCTCCTTCGCTTAACTCATCTGTTTCAAGCAACTCCTTCCGGTCGAGGTCTGGTTCAAAACCGAACAAACTCAGACGAAAACCGTTCTTCCCCTGAAACGATCCGTGGCAACTTCGCATGTTGCACCCCAGCTTGGAAAAGAGTGGGACAACATGTCTAATGAAATCTGGCGTTTCACTCGAACCATCAGTTGCCCAACGCTCTGGTGCACTCGTCACAAGTCGAGATTCTTCAGCGTGAATCGCTGAAGTTGCAAGTAATAGCAAAAAGAAGATTGCTGCGAAGGGATACCGCATCAAGGACTCCTCAGTTTAAGTTGAAATCAGCAGGTATTTTATCAACCGGAGGATGCATTGTCACTCGATGATGAGCTCATACTCAGTGACTTGCGAAGCAAGGTCTTGTTTCATCGAGTTGCCGACTCGCTCATTTTTCAGCTATGCTCGGCACTTTCTGATTGGTTCGTTTTAATAATGAAATGTTTCTTCTCTGCTGTTCGAATTATATTCGATGTGAACCGAACCCAATGATCCGCATCTCTCGTAAAATATTAGGGCAAATCGTATTTCTTGGAGTTGTCTTTGTTTGGTTCACTTTGCCAACAAGAGCGACAGGCGAAGTCACCACCGGTCCAGAAACGGAAATGCGATTTCCTCCCCTGACTGTTCCTGACGGTTTCAAAGCAACACTCTTTGCGTGTGACCCGCTCGTCGAATATCCCTCGGTCATTGCGATTGGTCCTCAACAAGGAACGCTCTATGTCGCCTATGACTACATGACCGGTCTCGGTGTCGACATTGTGAAGCGTGATGAAGTTCGACTCCTCAGCGATAGCAACAACGATGGATACGCCGACACATCGCAATTTTACGCTGGGGGCTTCAATTCCATTCAGGGATTAGCTTTTCATGACGGTTCGGTGTTCGTCATGCATGCACCATTCCTCACCAGCTTGCGCGATACCGATGGTGATGGAATTGCCGATGAGCGACGCGATTTGATTAACGGACTTGGCTTGCCACCAGAAGAAAATTCGAATCGCCTGCATTGTGCGAACGGTGTTGTTGTCGGGCATGATGGCTGGTTGTATCTCGCGATGGGTGATCAAGGTTGCGATGTTGTGCGACCGGAAGGTGATCGACTGCTGTTTCAAGAAGGAGGCATTTTGCGTTGTCGCCGAGATGGAAGTGACTTACATGTTTTCTCTTCGGGGCTGCGGAACATTTATGACATCGCATTAGATGAAGACCTGAATGTTTTTGTACGTGATAACGAAAATGATGGTGGGGATTACATGATTCGGGTTTGCCGGAGTTTTTATGGAGCGGATCATGGTTATCCGTATTTGTATCGTGATCGACCGTTCGAAGCGCTGCTTCCACTGGCAGACCTCGGTCGCGGCTCATCTGCTGGTGGGACTGCATATCTGGAATCGGCATTTCCGAGGGCCTACCGTAACAGTCTCTATTTTTGTGAGTGGGGCCGGTCAATCGTCCGTTATGAAATCAAACGTAAGGATGGTTCCTTTGAGCAAATGGAGGAAGCCGATTTCGCTGCGGGATCTCCCAATGATCCTTACGGTTTCAAGCCGACCGATCTTGTCGTCGATTATGATGGGTCATTGCTTATTTCCGACTGGTGTGATGGTCAGCGTCCGAAACGGGGACGTGGTCGCATCTATCGTATTTCAGTCTCCGGGGAATCAGCCATCACTCCTGCGATTCGAAAAGTAACGCCAAACACCAAAGATGAGGAGTTGATCAAGTTACTCAATTCGACAAGTCATCATCAACGCTTCACAGCACAAACAGCCATTGAACATCGCATTAAGATCAATGAAGGACGAGGCCAGAAATTGCTGAAGCATCTTAAGGATGCAGTCAAGAATTACAAATTAAATGTCCTTGGGCGATTGCATTCTGTCTGGATCATCGCTCATTGTGAGGCAGACAATGCGATTGAATCGCTGATGCAGATCGCCAACCGCGATCCTGCCCCCCGTGTACAGGCTCAGGCAGTGCGTGCCATTGCTGATTTGACTGATCCTCGATTCACAGGAGTGAGAAGTCATGAACAGATCGCCGTGCGTTTGGCAGAACTCGTCTCTGGCGCGGACCCGCAAGTTGTGCTTGAAGTTTTGGTCGCACTTGGCCGATTACATTGGTCCGACGCGCCTGATTGGTTGTCTCGAAATTGGAACGGTGGTGACTCTGCACTCTCGCATGCGGCAATGCAATTGTTGCGTCGCTCACAGAATTGGGACGGCGTCTTGAATTTGCTCGATGTTCCAGATCGTGCTGAGGAAGTTTCCCGAAGTCTGCGCACATTGGCCTTGCATGCTCTCGCAGAACAGACAGAAGAGATCGTTGTTGACGAGATTGTCAATAAATTGCAAAGTGAAACCAATCCTGTTCGTCGTGGCGAATATATTGTCCTCTTGTCTCGTGTCTATAAGAAACCGGCCCCTTGGGTTTACTGGGGCTTCCGCCCTGAACCGCGACCAGCAAACACATTGACATGGAATCAGACCGACCGCATCAGCAAGGTTTTGCAGCAAGCGTTGGCAGATGCAGATCATACCGTACGCAAACTTGCTCTCCAGCAGATGGTCCGCGAAGAAGTCCCCGTCCCGTTGTCGAATCTTTCTGATTGGTTGCGGTCGGAGACGAATTCAGACAACGTGGAAGCAATCCTGACTGTCCTCAATATGTACCCCGCTGATCAGATTCGTCCGATGCTCAGTGAGATTGTCACGACAAGCTCTCACTCTGACAATAATCGATTCACGGCAATCAATTTATTCAATCTGGGGATCACTCAAGGCAACGAAGCACAGTTCGTCACTATGGCACATACTACGGAAGATGGTCCAGTGCTGGCTGCGATTCTTGAAGAAATCAGCAAACGGCCGCGAATTTTCACGAAGCCATTCTTCTTGATCAAATTGAACTCAAAACGGCCCTCAGTTCGAGCCGCGGCGCTGAAAGCACTTGGTCGCCGCAAAGTCGTCGAGGCATCCCCGCAAGTCGTCTCTATGTTGAATGATCCCGATGTCAGTGTGCGTCGCGTCGCTGCTGCTGTTGCTGGTGAATTGAAAATTCAGAATGCGGCTGCTTTACTCATAAAATCAGCCGATGTCGAGGATGCGGAACTCTGCCGTGCCAGTCTTCATTCATTGCGTCAACTCAATGTTTCGGGAGCTGTTGATCAGGCAGAAAAAGCATTGAACCGCTCTGAAACGCAATTGGCTGCAATCAATTATCTTGCAGATTATGGGAACGTGACTCACGTATCGTCGATTTCAAAAATTGTCACAACGAACCGTTCGTTCGAGGTTCTGACTGCGGTCGTCCGTGCGCTCGCAAACTGGAAAAACAAATATCATCCTGGATCGACAGAAAGAGACCTGATCCGCACGACCCTTGCACGCGTTCAGAGTGACAGTGGATTTCCAATTTTGTGGTCAACTCTTGGGCCGATTACCAAGAGAAAAGCGGAATCGATAATTCAGAATATCCATGGTTCCGAACAGCCTGACATCGCAAGGACAGACTTCGGCACTTGGGAAAATCTCTATGCAGTTGGAACTGACGCCGTGGTCAAATTGAGTCCATCAAACGATGGGGACAGCAACAAAACCGTCTGGTTAGGTTTCATCGAACTGCTGAATGTGAAAGAAACTCAGGCTCAATTTCTTACTTCAGTGGACGGAACATTACAGATCTGGCTGAACGACAAACTTGCGTACTCATCCGACGAAGGAAACCCTTTTCAACCGAATTCTGATCGCTTTGAGTTCTCCTTGGTCAAGGGGGCAAATCGTTTGCTGGTAAAATTGACGACCGATTCAAAGAGGCCGCGATTTCATGTTCGCTTTCGCCCGAAGAGTTCTAAAGCAGAACACGAAAAACTGATTCAACTCGTTCTGGCGGGGCGGGGCAATGCAGAGCGTGGGAAGGAGTTATTTGCGAATGCCGAAAAATCGCTCTGTGCGAAGTGCCATCGTGTGAATGATCAGGGAGGAAAGATTGGACCCGATTTAACAGATATTGGCAGCCGGTTTTCGCGTATCTATTTAATCGAGTCGATTTTGGAGCCAAGCCGAACGGTTGCTCCCAGTTACGGAACGGTCATCGCCTTGCTGCAAAGCGGGAAAGTCCACACAGGTGTCAAAATCGCTGAGACGCCATCGACTCTGACACTCGGTGACAAAGATGGCAACCTGCAAGTCGTCGCGCGCTCTGAGATCGATGTCCTGAAAGTGACACAGCAGAGCACAATGCCGGAAGGACTCGAAAAACGAATGTCGGAACGCGAAATCACCGACTTAATCGCTTATCTGATTTCGCTGAAGAAACAACCAAAGAAATAAATTCCTTTCATTAACAGGATCTCATCATGATTCACCGAATACTGCGTATCGTTGCTCCTGCTTGTTTCATCGCCCTGATGTTCGCAGCGTCAGCAAGTGCGGCAGAGGCAAATGATCAGCAGCCTGGAAATGAAAAAGAGGCAAAAATCGTTTATCAGGAGAATATTGTATTTGGGCAAGTGCATGGTGCAGGCTTGCTGGCTGATATCGCCTTCCCGGAATCAAAAAGGCCATTGCCTGTGGTTCTCTCTGTTCACGGCGGGCGCTGGCGGGGCGGTCACAAACGGGACACATCCACAATCAAAGTCAGGCAATGGGCCGGATTCGGATTCTACGCGATGTCGATTGATTACCGTCTTGTCGGTTGCACTCCAGCGCCAGCGTGTTACCAGGACTTGCAGTGCGCGATTCGCTATCTCCATGCCAATGCAAAACAACTCAACATTGATCCTGACCGCATCTTTTTGATGGGACAATCTGCGGGTGGGCATTTAGTCTCCCTGGCGGCGACTCTTGGAGATGGTCCTTTCCCGCGGACTGGGGGTTGGGAAAAAGCATCCAATGAATTCCGCGCAGTCATCAGCCTCGCTGCCAACTACGAATTGAACACTTTAAGCTGGGGAAACATCTGGACGCCCGCATCGGGAGACCCCATCGCCGCAAGAAAGCTGGCCTCGCCAGTCAATCATGTCCGCAAGGAGATGAAACCGATTCTCATTTTGCATTCTGACAACGACCGTTCTGTCCCGATCGACAATGCACTGTTAATGGTCGAAGCCCTGCAGAAAACAGGTGCCACCCACACGTTCCATCGGTATCCGACAGCGGGGCACATGCAAGTCACCGAAGAAGTGATCAAACGAGCGTTGGAGTTCATCGAAAAACATTCCCCCTAGCTGGACAGCGCCATTATGAAGTTGGGGCTGGTGTTAAGTTGTGGTAGATATTGAAGTGCTCTGTTGAAAAGGTGTCGTGGTGTTTTCAGTTTGTGGCTAACGCCGGAGGGCGTAGGCCAGGACTTTGATGGCGGCCTCGACGAACAGGATCTTTTCCGACATCGCAGAGAGACTCGCTCCCGTCGTCCGCTTCAAACCGCTCATGCATGTCTCCACCAACCAGCGGCGTCCATACCACCCCCTGGGATTATGACGAGACTTTGAGACAATGGTCAAAACTGGCCGCGGGGTACAAAAACCTTGAACACCTTTGAACAGGATAATTCCAGGTCGCAACTCGCTGGGAGAATTGAAACGTTGAACTTTCCCGATGGCGCAATTACCACCGAAAGAAGTTGCTGAAATTCGAGCGTTCGGCCCGAAAAAGTTGAAAATACTCCACCCTTCTCCACCTGTACACTTGTCACCCGTTGGGTGTGTGGTAAGCTCTTTCTATCAATCAAAGTTAAACGCGTCGCGGAAGCTCGCGTCGTTTGGAAGAATTTGACATTGAGAGCCGAGCGGCTGACATACCTGCCTCGCAACGCACCGGTTGAGCCGAAAAACCTTTACACAATGAACAGTGATGGCAGTGACCTCAAAATTGTTACGCAAGTGCCAGACGGGTTCATTCAGTTTGGATCACCGGAATGGTCCGCAGATGGAAAGCAGATCACGTTCGACGCAGCGAACGGAGGGACGGAAACATCTCATGTGATGGTCATCAATGCCGATGGTACCAACCTGCGCGACCTTGGTATGGGCTGCATGCCCAGCTTTTCTGGAGATGGCAAGCGAATGGTCTTCTCGCAGCCCGGCAAAGGTGTTGTGATGATGAATTCCGACGGGACTCAGCGCGAAACTATCGACCGCCGTGCCTGGGGAATTCAGTGGTCGCCCGATGGCAAGCACATCGCGTATGGCAAGTCCGGAAGATTCACGATTCTGGATCCCGACACAGGTGAGAAGCGAGAGTTGCTTGTTGGCGACCAGGCATCTGGGTACCGCTATGTCTACTGGAATTTTGGCTGGTCTCACGACTCTCGCTCAATCTGTGCGAAAGCTCGAAATCGTAAAACGAACCAAGAAGAAGTGATCGTTGCAAATATCGATTCCGCGGAGGGATTCAAGGTGCTGCAATCTGGTGTCCCAGGCATTAGCTACGACATCACCTGGGGGCCGGAGAATAAAAACGTACTGTTCGCAATGCAAAACCCATCTCACAAAGGGCCGCAGTTGTACCTTTCCAGTCGAGAGAACCCCGCCGCGCCGAAACTTCTGCCAGGTCAACCGCTCGACCAGAAAATCTACGACTGCGCCTGGTCACCAGATGGCAAGAAAATCGTCTTCAGCGGTCAGCTATTCCCTCAAGCAATCGATTGGCCCCCCTCCGAATCTCAATCATCGCCACCTGCACTCATAAAGCCATGATCTTGTGGAGCGTCTCCTGTCGCGTAGCACTGGATGAAAACATCACACGGTTACTCACCAGAAAGTGGTTCAATTGGAATCTGGCAAGCAAAACAGCAACAGTTGATCCCTCTTATGAAACACCATTTCATTAGCATGTTGTTCCTCGTGCTCGTCGCAACGTCTGATCTTGCGCAAGATGTAAATTCATCTCGTGACGCACACGCAATGAGCGCGATCTTCGGTGACGAACACATTGCCGAAAACGCTTTCACCGTTCATCGACGAGCAATGAAAATGCCGGATGAAGCGCGGTATGAGTACCTCGTCAACTGGGTACTTCCAGGGACAAATCATGCCGATCTGCGACTGGCACTCTGCTTTGCTCCGACAAATCCTGCGCCACAGTTTGAAGAAGGGGATTCAATCTTTCTTAGAAAGCTTCAAACTGGAAAGTCGTCCTCGATATTACGGAAGCAGACAGGCGGTTTTCCGGTGGCTCCCGCGCTCGATCTTATCGAAGTGGCTGTGGAACTTGGGAAACTTGATGAAATTCGGTCACGGATCGATCAGGCACCAGTGGGTCTTGAAATGCAGCAACGCCATCGCCTGTCGATGCTGGCGCTGGTCGACATTGCGCGACATGATTTCGATTCAGCCATCGCTAGTATTGATGATCTTTTTGCGCGTGTGAAAGCCCGTACGTATCCCAACCTCTCTGAGCGGTGGCCGGAGACTCTGGTGGTCTGGGCGGGGATCCACCATCCAGAAACACGCGGCCCAGTGCAAGGTCTGTTGTTTCGAATGCTGCAAGATCAGGTGCGCACCGGATTTGCCAGAGGGCCAGATGAGTGGAACCGCATGGTGGTCTCCCTGGCAGGTCAGCTCAGAGAAATTGAACTTCAAGAATCGGCATTGAAAACAAGCGGAGATTTTGTTTCGGCTCCCGCACTAAAGAACTGGTCACTCGCCAGCCGTACGACATCGCTCACCCGTGGTCGTGGCTTTCCGTCAACACGCTGGAAACGACTACCGGATGGTGTGGAGAAGCTGACAAGCCACAATGAAGACTATTTAATGTACCACATTCCGTTGAGAGGAAACTTTGAAGTGGAATGCGATGTGACTGTCTTCGGGTGGAGGAACGGTCACCTGAGCGTAGCTGGAAACTGGATTTCTCCGATCTCCGACCAGAGGACTTTTGCGATTGGTGACTTTCGGTCTGCTCGTCCCTCGGTAAATCTTGATCGTCAATTGTCCAAATTTTCTGACTGGATACGGTATCGTGCGGTGGTCCGCGATGGTCTGTGTTCGACGTATCTCAATGGTCGCCGAATTCACCAGGAACCTCTTGCGAAGGAGCATGACCCATGGATTGCTATTCGCAGTCCATGGTATGCGAATAGCATTATCCGCTCACTTCGCATCACCGGTCGTCCGGAAATCCCTGAGCGTCTTAATCTTTCCGCACTCGCCAATCTGAAAGGGTGGACTCCTTACTATTTCCAATCTGTCGGTGGCAATCAAAGTGACTGGCGGCAACTCGGGTCTTTGGAAAACGGCGGTGAAATTCTTGGGCGCCGCAACTCTTATTCGCCTGGTTCAGGACAGGAGAGTCTACTTCGATACCAGCGTCCGATGCTGGAAGATGGGGAAATCGAGTACGATTTCTACTACAGTGAAGGCAGTTCGAACGTTCATCCAACACTCGACCGACGCACGTTTGTCCTGAGTCCTGATGGCGTGCGTATCCACTGGGTGACCGATGGAATTGACGACCAGACGAAGTTGGACCCACTGAATCTATTCGACGAACCAGAAAATCGTCGTGGTCCGAAGACATTGCCTTTGAAGCAGAATGACTGGAATCGAATACGGATTTCGCTGACCGGCGATACGGTCAGACTCTCACTCAACGACCAGGTCGTCTACCGCTGCGTGTTGGAACCAACGAACCAACGTACGTTTGGTCTGTTCCATTATGCGGACCGAACGGACGTGCGTGTCCGAAATATCATCTGGTCAGGCGACTGGCCGCGCGAATTGCCAGCGGTAGCAAACCAGGAACTTGCTGGGGGAGATGATGATATTCTGGATGACAGGCTTCCTGATCTGACTGAAAGCTTTCAACACAATTTTGTTGGCGCAGGACTTCCCCCTGAACTCTTCACCGAACTGGATCACGAATCGGCGAAGCTCATCCACGTGAACTTCGATGGAGTTCACGTAAGCGCTCCGAAATCGAAAGACTATCGTCCAACCTCTGTGATACCCAAAGTGAAGGTGTGCGGTGATTTCGACATCACTGTCACGTTCGATGGATTGACGACCGAAACTTCCAAGGACGGATCCAGCGGGATTTTTCTTCAGGCAAATCTGGTCGACACCGCGCAGGCACATAGCACATTGTACCGTGGGCATGATTCGAATTCTTTCGTTGATAAGACTACTCTGGGAGCGATCATTTTAGCAAATTCACATCCTCTGAAATTATGTCAGGGCTCAATCACATGGATAATAAATTCACCTGAATCCCGCTTTACTCCGAGCCGTTTTTTGACGGAGCGAACACCAGAATTCGGGCAAGAAATGGAAACAGCAGATTCTAACCCACCATGGATAGCATTCTGGTTACAGTGGCGTCTCCTCAGCGGGGTGCAAAAACCTCGAACACCTCCAGTATACTCAGTAATTCAAGCCAGATTCACCATAGCATGACAAAGCGTATCTTGCACCCGTTGTTCAACCTTCTGGGCTCGCTGACACGGCAAGAAATGGCTAGACAGGTGGCCTACTTGAAGGCCGAAAACAAAGTCTTGCGCGAGCGATTACCAGATCGCATCTATACGACCGAAAAGGAACGGAAACGCCTCGTTCGTGCTGGCAGAAAACTGGGGCCTCAGTTGCAGGACCTGATGAGCATTGTGACTTACCAGTCCT
>DAOUPA010000294.1 GCA_030626405.1 Planctomicrobium sp. | reverse complement strand
TCGCGCTGACTTGCAAGTGCTTTGTCGGCGCGGGAGTCCTCTTCACCTACAATCGGGAGGCCCAGATGCGTTTCACTGGTCAAAGAGCTGATGAGACGCCCGACGACACCTAACCGAAGAACGACACATTATCGCTCGAGACGGCACTGGAAGACGAGCTAAATGATAGCGTTTGCAAATTTCTAGAGGACTCTTATGTTGTATAGACCGGCGTTGGTGTGGTGCCTTTCCTGTCTGGCTCTCGTATTCTTCGTGCCCGCGAGGCCACTGACCGGGGCTGATCCAATTCAGAAAGGCGAAATGGCTGGATACCTTCTCGTACCCAACGAAAAGGTTGACCAAACCTATAACGCCGGATTTTCCATGTATGTCGCAGCCTGGCCGCTGTTGCAGGAATATCCGGGGCATCGTTTTCAAACAGGTCTGTTTGGCACTTGGATGCATGCTCAATATGACAGTCCCAGGTCGAAGGAAGACAAACTCTATTCCGATATCGAGGGCGGGCTTGGCTGGTGGCGTGACACGCGATTTGCAACGGAAACGCCTAAGTTCATCATGGGCGGTGTGGCTCGGAGTTTCAGCGCGTGGGCTAATGGGCCTGGTGCTGGAAAGGGAAGAGACTGGGGCAAACCACAAGGGAAGTATGGCGTGGCGCAACTCAGTCCCTGGTTGCTGTGGCCACCGGATGGTGTGAATCTGAAACAAGGCACGTGCGGTGAACTGTTCGGCTATGGGTATCTACCGCTTCCACTGACCGATCCCAAAACGACCACCGCCGGAAAAGATGTTCCAACGGGAAACAACTGCTGGACGCTGTTTCTAAATACGCAGAACTTTAAGGGCCCCGTTGCCTTCTTCACTCCATATTTCTGGTCGCGTCCCAGTTTGAAAGACGGCAACGTGGCTGGCCTATTTTTGGATGCTCGTCCGTCGAATCCGAATAGGGCGTTGCAGATGGAAACCCAGTATGTTCCCAGCGTCCAGGCAGTGGATGCGAAGGGCGAGACCTACGCACGCATCGCTCCAACGTCATTCCCTCGTGGAGAGGACGGCAATTCGGTCGTCGTGCACCGCGTTACTTCCTACAACAAGCAGGCTCTGTGGGATGGTGTGGAGGCATGGTTTGCAGGTGGCGCACCGGCCACCGGTGCGCTCGATCCCGCCGCGGCGACTGTGCATCAATTTCCTGGACGAGGTGGAGCAACCTGGAAAATATATGAGCCTGGCACGAAGAGAGACGATAAGATTCGACTTGCATGGAGTTCCTTCGCGACTCCGTTGGCGCCGAACCCGCAAACATTCGGATTTAGATGGAATGAAAAAATGGTGACAAAAAGCAAGGTTGGTCCGCTGGTCACGCTCCCTGAGTATTTCCATTTGGCGGAGGATCAAAACGGAAAGCCACAGTGGGTGGTGATTCAGGCCGCAGATGTTCCGCCGGAAACAGGGCTAACCGCGCATCGTTTTACTCGGCCCGTGGAGGAGCCATCGAAACCGTACGTGACTCCGGGCGATCCGGAGAGTTGTTGGAAGACGCCGGGCCCCGTAGCGGGCCCTTTCTATGCTTATCCAGACGACGGCAGCAAAGTGACCTACTATTGGTATCGATTTGCCGACCAGCCGGCACTTCTCAATGCGGACCTCACCGACGCAGAGCGTGAGACGCTGCAGACGCGAGTGGAAAAACTCCACTCGACTTGGAAGAAAGACCGCGACTATTTGCCGCCACCGAAAATTGGACAATTGGCTGATATTGATTCGGCTTTGATTCTAACTCCGCCTCAGGGATTGGAGACGGGTTACGTGCCGATCGTCACACGACAGGAATTAGCGAACTCGGCCAAATAAGACGTGCTGAAGCCCGCGGGGTACTAAATCCTCGAACGCACTTGAACAGAAGAATCTCAGGTCGAAACTCGCAGGGAGGACTGAAATGATGAACTATGGAATTGTTGGTTTTCAGATGTCAACATTGTAGGAGCGTTTTCCCGAGTCAAGAATTTTCTCCGCGCGGAATGCGATCCCAGTCGACCAGCTCTTTTCGACTTTGATAGAGACTTCAGGTGGCCCGTCGCCAATAGTGCTTCAGCAGTCCACCCTGCCCGAATCCAACCGGATGATTTCTTTTGGGGGGGAGAAGGTACAACCCTCAAAACAGGCTCTGAATCGCTCTACGTTTTGTTAACTTGAAGGGCCATTTGCGATCTAGATAGCGCTCTCAGAGTTGACTTTCTGTTAACCCGTAGGGGAAAGTGGAGAGAAACGGTTTGAGAGTGAAGATCAGTTGATATGACTCATGTGATCCAGACTCAAACGTCGACTTGTATTCTCCTTGCTACTTCACGGAGAGTCTGGACTCAGCTGTTGAGCATCTCATATGATGTTTTCTCTACGTGATTGAAAACTCCTACATTCTCTCCTACCCATATCTCAACACTCTCACCTCTATGTGGAACAAGGATTGAAAATGTCATCGTTCTTTTCACGATGTTCATCAAAGCACATATGCCTCGGTCATTTTTTTATTCTCGCTTTGATGTGCCAGCCGGTCTGCGCCGATCAATTCGAATCGGAGATTCGGCCAATTCTGGTTCGTCGCTGTTTCAAATGTCACGGGCCACAGGAACAAAATGGTGAAGTTCGGATCGACACTCTCTCATCCGATCTCGTCAAGCACTCGGCTGATGCAGAAACATGGCACGATGCGCTGAACGCCATCAATCTAGGTGAGATGCCACCTGCAGATGAACCTGGGTTAACGAAAACAGAACGGACGACTCTCGTAGATTGGCTGACTGTGGAAATAAACCGGGCTGTAAAAGCAAAACGGCATGCAGGTGGCGGAACTGTCTTGCGGAGACTCAATCGCAAAGAATACCAGAACACAATGCGGGACCTACTGGGCCTCGACATTGATTACGCGAAAAATCTTCCGTCCGACGAACTGAGTGAGGACGGCTTCAGGAACAATGGGGCCGCTCTGCGAATGTCGGCTTTGCAATTGGATTACTATTTTCAGGCAGCGCGATCGGCGTTGGCACGCGTGATCGTCGATGGTCCTGAACCGGAAGTCTTCCAGCATCAAGCGACAGAGACGGTTTCGGACAAAACAAAAGAAAACTGGACACATCGACTCGGTCGAACGGGAACCTTTGTCGCGCGCATTCCTGACTTTCCAGATGAAGGAGAGTTTCGACTGCGCATCACAGCTCATGCAGAGATTCCGGAGAAAGTTCCCTACCCGCAAATGGAAATCACTCTTGGCTATCGAGCCGATACACAAACCCCTTCCAAAACGGTCGGTCATATCGATGTGACGTCAGAGGAGACCCAGGAATTCGAGTTTCGCGGACGCATTGAAGAATTTCCATTGCAGAGTCGAAGCCAAAGTAAGTACCCCGGACTTTTAATTTGGATTCGCAATACCTTCGACGATGGTCAACCCGCTCCAAGAGCAAATAAAATTCCCATCGAACCTCTGACCTCCAAGGGAAAGAAACGTAATCGCAAAAAAACAGTGTGGGTTGAAGATCCAGACTTTCCCAAAATTGTGATCGAATCTATTGAATTCACAGCGCCTGTTTTCTTCACTTGGCCTCCGGAACACCACAGGCAAATATTGCGTGGTCAAACACCTGTAGCTCAGGATGAGCAAGCTGTCATGGAGGATGTGCTGCAGCGATTCATGTTCAAAGCCAACAGGCGACCTGTTGAAGAAGCTTCCCTCCACACAATGTTGGAGTTTTTCAAGACGGTACGACCAACAGTCCATTCTTTTGAAGAGGCAGTTCGCGAAACACTGGCAATGGTTTTGATCTCGCCGGACTTCCTGTATCACGTTGAAGCTTCGACAAATCCCGGCAGTTCGATCGACAGTTATGAGTTGGCATCTCGACTGTCATATTTTTTGTGGAGTTCGCTACCGGACGATCAACTCTTTCAACTCGCAGCCAAGGGAACACTTTCGAATCCAGAAGTTCTGAAGGCAGAAGCTTCTCGCATGCTCGAAGATTCACGGTCGTGGTCGTTTATTGAAGAGTTTAGCGATCAATGGCTCGATCTGGCAGGAGTCAACCGAATTGCGATCAATCCGAACTATTTCCCCGATTTCAATGCCGATCTTAAAAAGGAGATGCAACTAGAGACTCAGCATTTCTTTGCCGAAGTTTTGACCAAGGATCTCAGCGCACTCAACTTTCTGCGTGCTGACTTTGCAATGCTGAACGAGCCGCTCGCAAACCATTACGGAATCAGCGGTCCTCGCGGTCATTCATTTGAACGAGTCACTTTGCCACCTGGGCAACCGCGCGGTGGCCTGCTTACGCAAGCAAGTTTTCTTTTAGCGAATTCAACCGGAGAAGATTCGCACCCGATCGAACGAGGAGTCTGGATACGCACGGCACTCCTTAATGACCCACCTGCACCTCCTCCCCCGAACGTTCCCGACCTCACCAAAGAAGGCGTGAATGCGGAGTTGCTACCGTTACGTCAGCGACTGGAACTGCATCGCGAAAATGCCGCTTGTGCTCATTGTCATGAGAGGATTGACCCCTGGGGAGTCGCCCTGGAAGAATTTGATGCTGTCGGGCTTCGTCGAGATTCAATCATTCGTCGGAGTGGGAAACAAGAAAAGAGATACAATGTCGACGCCAAAGCGGTCCTGCCTGATGGAAATGTTGTTGTGGGAGTCGATGCCTTAACCGCATATCTCGTCGAGCATCAAAGTGAAAAATTCGCAAAAGCTCTGACCACAAAACTTCTCACGTATGCACTTGGGCGAACTTTAACACTCAGCGATTTACAAACAGTTGATCAAATCACACGAGAATTCATTAAGAATGACTATCGTTTGCAACCACTGATCCTGGCGATCATAACAAGCGATCCTTTTCTGAATCATTAATGACGAGAGATTCCGATGCCTCAAAAATCCTGGCACTTAGATCGACGTACATTTCTCCGTGGCTGCGGGGTTTCGCTTGCACTTCCTTTGTTCGATTGCATGCAAGCGGTTGCAACTCCAAGTGGTCGGTCGAGTCACCCCAAGCGATTTTGCGCGGTCTACTTCCCATACGGGATTGTGATTCGAAAAGAAGAGTCAGAAGACTCTCAGTGGAACTGGTTCCCTTCGGGATCGGACCGAGAATACACTTTCACGAACACGCTGAAGTCGCTGGAACCACTCCGCAATCAACTCACGATCCTGAGTGGTCTTTCACATCCAAACGGTCGTAAAATGGGTGGGCACGACACCGCCGACATTTGGCTCACGGGAGCTGAACTGAAAGCAGGTCACTTGAAAAATTCGATTTCGATTGATCAATTGATAGCGGGAAAGTTTCATGACCAAACACGCTATTCGTCCCTGGTCCTCTCGACGGATGGAGGCGTCGGCGAGCCAACTCGTTCAAGTACGTTGTCGTTTAGTCGAACAGGGCAACCTCTCCCTGCCGAAAACCGACCGCAATTGATCTTTGATCGTCTTTTTGGTCTCAATCCAGATTCTAAAATTGCACAAGAGAATCAACTGAAGAACTCCGGAAGCATGCTGGACCGTTTACTGACTCACTCAACTTCACTTAAAAATCGCCTTGGAAAGCAAGACCAGGCGAAATTAAATGAATATCTTGAATCGGTCAGGCAAATCGAAGAACGAGTCAAACGTTCTCAGCAATGGCTGGAGATTCCCAAACCCGAAGTGAATGCAACGGGATTGCACTTGGAAGCAGATGACTCCACACCTCGTGAGTTAATTCGAACCATGTACGATCTCATTTTCCTCGCTTTCCAAACGGATTCAACGCGAGTGGCGACCTATCAACTCGGAAACATGAACGGCGCAACATCGATTGCGGGTAAGTTTCCTCAACTGCTGGGCTTCGGAAAGAACATGCATTCTTTGGCGCACGGAGGTAGAAAAGGTGACAAAGGTGCCGAGGAATTGGGACGCTGGTCTCAGTATCTGGCAGAACAGTTTTCGTACTTCCTCAATCGCATGGCGTCGACTCCCGAAGGCGATTCAACGCTCCTGGACCGAACGATGATCTGTTACGGCAGTAGCAACAGCTACACCCACGTTAATGAAAATTATCCATTGGTTCTCGCTGGAGGAGGAGACTTAGACCTCAAGCATGGTCAATTTGTTCAACTTGATAAGAAGACGCCTCTTTCAAATTTATTCGTTACGATGCTCAACCGCCTCGATGTTCCGACTGATCAATTTGTCGACAGTACCGGTGAACTTACAGACATTCTTTGATGAGACTTTTATGCTTTTTCGTACACTGATCGCATTGCTTTGTTTTGTGGCAACATCTCCGCTTTGGGCAGAATTGAAGGCATCTTCTCCGGAGATCCTCAGGGATATTGAATTCGCGACCCCAGACGGTCATTCACTCTTCCTGGATCTCTACCGACCAGCGATTCGCAAAGGACGAACTCCTGTTATCGTCTTCGTGCATGGTGGCGGCTGGAAAAATGGAAGCCGCAAGTCAGCCCAGAAAAACGCTGTCTGGTTAACTGAGCATGGATTCACTGTTGCAGCCATTGAATATCGCTTGACGAATGTCGCTCAATGGCCGGCCCAAATTGATGATTGCTACTCAGCAGTGCGCTGGCTTCGAGACCATGCTGATGAATATCAGCTCGATGCGAATCGAATTGGGGCTTGGGGAACTTCAGCGGGTGGTCATCTTGTGATTCTGATGGGAACCAGATCGTATCCTGGTTCCGAAACGACATCGAGTCGCGTGCAAGCTGTCTGCGATTGGTTTGGTCCCTCAGAGTTAATGTCAATGCCTCCTAATAATGTTGGTAACGGTCGCACGGCAGCAGACGTCGCGAATTCAAATGGAGCCAAACTCCTGGGGGCAACAGTCCGTGAAGTTCCAGATTTAGCTGCCGACGCCAGTGGAATTGATCATGTCGATTCGAAAGACCCTCCCTTTTTAATTATGCATGGCGACGAGGACCCAGGTGTTCCTTTGAGTCAAAGCGAAAAGCTGCACAAAAAACTGCAAAGCGTGGGAGTCGAGTCACTGCTTAGTATCCTTCCTGGTGCGGGACATGGTGGCAAACAGTTCTCAACTCCAGAATCTCGTCAAGTTGTCCTGAACTTTTTTTCGCGCACATTGAAATCAGATTGGACTCAACCAGCCGGACCGCATGGAAACTATACGACTCAATTCGGAGAAGCTCCGACATCGTGGAGCGTGACAAGAAATGAGAATATTGCTTGGAGAAAAACATTGCCTGAGACTGGTCAAAGCACCGTAGTTGTCTCTGGAGATCATCTCTTCTTTACCACTATGAAACCGGTGAAAGCAGATTCCGCACTCGGACAGGACGTCGTAGGCTGGTGCTGCGATGCCCATACTGGTGAAACAATCTGGACACGCGAAATCACCGGCGATTATCCGCTACGACTATCGGGATGCTTTAGCGATAGCACCGGTCCACCGCCAGTCACCGATGGAAAGCATGTTTGCTTTTTCAATGCTTCAGGACGCATCAGTTGCTTTGATTTTGCAGGAGATGAACTCTGGACAAAGGAAACAATGGCAGTCGGCCGCGCACAACCTTTCTTTCACGGTGGTGCAGTCGTCTTCATTCGCCAACAGTACATGCCCGATGAAAAAGGTCACTTCTCGCACGAACACAAAAATGCCCCACTTGATCAGTGGACTCAACTCCAGGCCATCGAGTTGAAGACGGGCGAAATTCGTTGGACCTCACAGTGCGGAGTCAACATGGGCTGCGTTCCTGTTCCACACAAACTTTCAGACGAACGAATTGTGCTCGTTGTTGGTCGTGGTGGTGGACACTCTCCACCGGAGAAACCAGATGGAATTTCACTGGTAGATGCTAAAGATGGAAGCACAATTTGGACGTTACCGCTTGAAGGATTCATGAGTACCATGACTTTCAACATTTCTGAGGGCGAAGTTCTCGCCTTTCATGGTGGTGATCATCTGTGGGTCAATGTTGAGACAGGCAAAATCTCTCGCAAGGTCTCCATCATTGATGAGGTCGCGGTTCGTGTCCGGAAACCCGACACATGGACAACGGAACCGCGTTCAATCAAAGCTGGAAAAAACAAACGCGAAATGATTCAGCAATCAAACATCCTGGTTGGCAACGAACACTATTTTCGCAGCTACACCCAACCATGGGTGGGTCGTGTTCACACCAAGACTGGTGTCGTGGAGTATCTTCAGCTTCCAGTTCAATTGAAACCGGGGCCTGAAAAAGCAGAAGACCGACTGTTATGGGACTGGAGCGGACTCCCCAAGGACATTTTGGTCCGCTTGCAATCCAAACGCAAAAAACCGGGGCAGCAAGTTCCGATCACTCAATGGGCCTTCGAGCCAAACTCCATGCTGAATTCGCGAGGCTTTAAAGTGATGGGCGATGCACGTTCCAGAGGCAATGGATGGGGACATCATGCTTCGGCAATTCCCACGGCCATCGGAGGCAAACTTTTCATCCCGGTGATGAGCGGAACCGTGTACGTTTTGCAAACAGGTCTAGAAACGTTGGACGAAAACGCACTCGTCAGCATCAATGATCTGGGTCCTATCGTGTCAACCTGGACTCGATCCAGCCTCAGCTTTGCTAACGGTCACCTGTATGCCAGAACGATTCATGAACTCCTCTGCATTGGCGAACAATGAGCAAAGCAAGCCCCGCTCGGCGCAGCACTCACACGCTCAGAGTGGAACGCAGTATGAGAAATCGCACTCCGCTTCAATCTCCAAGGGGAACTACAAGATGATGAGATCATTCACTTGCC
>DAOUPA010000110.1 GCA_030626405.1 Planctomicrobium sp. | reverse complement strand
TTCCCAATACAGGCAGTGTGATAGCCATTCTGCTTGAGCGAACCGGGAAGCGTCGGTCGGTCACCAGTGATCAGTGGAGGTTCGTACGCTGCGATGACCCATTCCTGTAATCGTGTTCGCCAGGCATAACGACCGGTGAGAAGACCGTACCGCGTGGGTGAACAAACCGCCGACGGGCTGTGTGCATCGGTGAAGCTCATACTTTCTCGAACAAGCTTGTCGAGATATGGAGTCGCGATTTTGTTCTTCGGGTAGTGAGCCTGAATGTCTCCAACGCCAAAATCATCCGCCAGAATGATGACAATGTTGGGAGGCGTCTCCGCTGCCAATGAAACTTGAACAGCCAACGTGTTCATCATAAGCAGGAGCAGTGAGAGAGATCGTTGCATTTTGTGAACTCTGATAGAAAAGTGATTGCCCCACAGTCGTGAGATTTCCTCGGTACATTTTTAAGATACCGGTTCCACCTCGAAAATCACACGGAAGGAGCTGAATACTCGAATAGTGAAAAACAGGCGTGTTTGAATAAGTCGTAGGAATTGGATGGATTTCTTGTTTTGTGCGTGACCCCAGTGTTTTGAGAACGCCAAAGAGATACTTTGGACACCAAGTTCGCCAACCAGTGTTTATCGATTCCCATACTGACTAATGAATCGGCTTTCGAACTGAAGAGAAAGAAGGAGTTTTTGATGCGATGTTTGTCACATCTTGGAGGGGTAGCAGTCCTGTTGTTGATTGGGACACCATCGGCTTACAGCCAGCAGGTCGCGACTCAGCCTGAGAAGTCGTTACGGCAGTTGTTTCTGGAAGCAGAGCAACTTTCTAAAGATCCAGACAAGCAGGAACAGGCTGCCAGGATGTATCAGGAGGTGATACGGAGGCACAGTTATAACGAGAGTGTGGTGTCGGACTCGTTGAAAGAGCTTGCCAAATATTATGAAGACTCGGATCAGCTTGAAAAAGGAATTCGTTTTTTTGCCCTGGGTCGGGTAAGAGCAAGCACACGGAGCCAGGAAAAAGTATTTAAAGACATCATGGAGGCGTATTACTTAAAGCATCCCAAGTTAGTCTTGAAGTTTTCCAGGGAACTCAACCAAGCTTCCAGAACGAGCTTGCACAATTTTCCAGCTTCCAACGAACTCGCAAAATCCATCTTGCAACGGAAGGATAAAACGCTTCGGGAGAAGAGTTTGAAACAGCTTCGAGGACTGTTTGCGCCGGGATCGGACGATGCAACGAAGCGAGCAGGCTTGATGACTCTGCAGCAAGTGCTGACCGCAAAGTTTGACCACAAAAGTTTTGGTCCGCTTGTTGTTCCACTCCTTGACTCAGAAGATGAGCTGTTACGAGCAATGGCGTTGTCATGCCTGCCTAAAGTTAGCGGAAACATTGACGATCTTCCGAAAATCGTTGTGATGACTGAGGATGAATCAAAGCGAGTTCGGCAGAAAGTCGGCTCGGCTCTGATCTACATTGCAAAAGGGAAAGATGCGGAAGTCGTGATTCCAGCATTGATGAAGCTCATGCAGGACGAGGAGCACGATGTCATCAGAAGTACGATCCGCTCGATGTGGGGGCAATACACATCTCCAGAGTTCGATGAATTTCTCGTGGGGCTCTCGAACGAAACTAAGTATCATCACATTGTGATCTACCATTGCCTGAGTACGATTTCGAAGAAAAGTCCGGTCGTTTGCCAGCGGTTGGTAGAAGAACTCAGCGACCCGGATTGGAATAACAGCGGTCGCGCTGCATGGGGGCTGACGTATGGCGTGACAGAAGAAGCAAAACCCTTGGTTGAAGCAGGCTTACTTAAGGCGATCCCGGAGGAGACGAACTCATACACTCGCAAGCAGGAGTTCCGTGCCTTGCAGCAAGTCGCAACGGAGAAATCCCGAGACTACTTACAATCTGTTGTTGATTCCGATTTGGAAACAGATCAGTTCAAGCAACTCGCCGCTGGAGTCTTGTCACAATTAGACCAAGAATGAAAAATTGTAGACGTAAAGAGCAGGGGGAATGACACCACGTCGCGCAACGAGAAGGAGTGAAATTGCTTACGTGACGAACCCAATCAGGAGAACTGATACTTTTTGATGAAGAAGTCCAGCACTCTTTGCTCAACTCAACGCCTGCAACTGTTTGAGTTCTTTTGGGAGCGGGAATGTGACGTGTTCTTCTCGTGTGGTGATCTCTTCGATGGTGGCGCTGTAGACTTCTTCGAGGTGCTTCAAGCATTCTTCGACAACAACTTCCGGCGCACTCGCACCTGCGGTCATGACGACTGTTTCTACACCTTCAAACCACTTCGGTTGCAGTTCTTCCTTATTATCAATGAGATAAGCAGCACGGCCTGCGCTGGAACCGATTTCCTTAAGACGCTTGCTGTTGGAGCTGTTTTGGCTGCCGAGAACGAGCAGTAAATCTGATTGTTCAATCAATTGCTTGACTGCGTGTTGCCGGTTGGTCGTGGCGTAGCAGATGTCTTCCTTGGCAGGCGATTCAACGCGCGGATAGCGTTCTTTGATCCGGTCGATGACCTGACTGGCTTCTTCGACACTCAACGTTGTCTGCGTCAAGTAGGCCAGTTTGTCTTCAGAAGTGAAAGTCAGTTGATCGACGTCAGCCGGTGTCTCGATCAGCGTAATACTTTCAGGAGCTTCCCCCATCGTGCCGATCACCTCATCGTGTCCTTCATGACCAATCAACAGAATATTGTAGTTCGCTTTGGCGTATTTAATCGCCTCCAGGTGAACTTTCGTAACAAGCGGACAGGTTGCATCGACCGTTCGCAAGTCGCGGCTGCGTGCCTCTTCACGAATTTCAGGAGAAACACCGTGAGCGCTATACAACAGAATCGATTTCGCTGGCACTTCGCTGAGCTTGTTGACAAACCTCACCCCTCGCTTTGAAAATTTTTCTACAACATATCGATTGTGAACAATCTCGTGGTACACGAAAATGTCTGGTCCAAATGCCTTGATGCACTCTTCGAGGCATTCAATTGCCATGTTGACGCCGGCACAAAAGCCGCGTGGGTTGGCAAGGAAAACTTTCATTTTTGCAATTTCGCTTGAACAGGACTGACAGCCGAGAGAGAGGTGTTTTCTCACGTGGCGTGATACTGTGAACAAAGTGCCAACACTCACTTCGGAGAGCACCTGTCTTCTATCGTAGTCACTGCAGTTTACTGATTGAGATCACTACGAATCCAGTGAGAATTCTTAAACCTTGCAGGAATGGAACCAAACTCTTCCATTCCAGTTGTGGATTGATTCGAATCGGTTACAACTGATGAGTCTTAACGGTACAAATAGAGAAACAAAATGAAACAGATTCGCTTGCTTGCCATCTCGGTCGCGTTGTTCAGCATTCCATCAATCTGCCAGGCGGAAAACCCCGAATGCGAAGAAGGCTTCGTTTCCATTTTCGACGGGAAAACTCTCGATGGTTGGATGGGTGCGAGGGAGTCTTACAAAGTTGAAGATGGCGTGATCGTTTCCCTCCCGGAAAAGGGAGGGAACATGGTCACCGAAAAGGAGTACAGCGACTTTATTTTGCGTTTTGATTTCCTGCTGACACCTGCTTCGAATAGCGGAATTGGATTGCGTGTTCCTCTGAAAGCACATGCTGCCACACAAGGAATGGAAGTTCAGATCCTCGATGAAAAAGATGCGAAGTACCGCAAACTCAAGCCGTACCAGTATCACGGGTCGGTGTATGGAATCATCCCTGCGAAACAAGGTTCTTTGAAGCCTCTCGGAGAATGGAACAGCCAGGAAATTCGCTGCATTGGCAAGCAGGTGACCGTTATCCTCAACAATACCACGATTGTCGATGGCAACATCGTTGAGGCCACCAAAGATGGCGCAATGGACGAGCGAGAACATCCCGGTGTCGACCGAACGACTGGATACATCGGACTGCTCGGTCATAAATCGGTCGTGAAGTTTCGAAACCTGCGAGTCAAAGAAGTGACAGTAACGAAATAGACGACTGCGAATTCATATCGACTGGAACTCGTCCCAGCACGACTCTGGCCGATCTCAATTCTGCTGAATCATTTTTTGCTCAATAAGAAACTGTTTCGTGCTTTCAATTGTCTGCTCATAAAGTTTGAGATCGAAGATGAGGTACCCATGGACTCCGCCATCGTGGCGGATGAGTTCGCAGTGGTTTCCGGCTTCTTTCATTTGTCGATGAAATTCAATCACTCCGGCGAACGGTGTGACAGTGTCGCCTGTTCCATGAAAGAGAATCGTCGGCGGCAGTCCTTTCTTCACATTGTGGACCGGTGAGAGTTCTTTCCAACGATCTCCAATCTTCTTTTGACCATACCCTTTTTCTGACGTGTCGATCACAGGATAGTAAAGCACCATCGCATTCGGGCTGGCAGAAATGGACGTCTCTTCGCCGGCTTCATTCACGTCATCAAAAAGTGCAGTTGCTACAGAAAGATGCCCGCCTGCCGAACCGCCGGCGACGACAATTCGGTTCGGATCAATTCCGAGCTTGTCGGCGTTCCTTCGAATGTACCGAATCGCCGATCGACCATCTTTCACGCAATCGAAAACGGTGGTCCCTTGCGATTTATTGAGTAATCGATATTCAAGGCTGATGCCGACCATCCCTCCCTGAGCGAAACGATCCACGAATGGATAAAACCATCGCGGTTTTCCGCCGGCCCAGCCACCACCATGAATTGCCAGAAACACCGGCCTGCGATCTGAGGCTTGGTAGCCTTCCGGTTCAAAGATATGCAAACGTAACGACCGTTTACCGACAGTTTTGTAAACCTCCAAACGCGTTGGTTCCAACTTCGCAGCAATCGGGTCCAATGGCCGCGCCTGCTGCGCGACCGTAGTTGAACAAAGCAGTGGAACGACACTGCAGATCAACAGCTTGCGAAAAATCCTCATGATACTTTCCATAAATCAAATGTCTGATTTCTTACGAGTTGAATTTGAGACAGGTGGCTGGGGTGCAGGACAGTGTTCAATATCGAGAATCCAATCTACAAAACTCACCCCATCGTCCCCCAAAGCCTCATGACGCCCCATCCACCCAATTGAATGTGAGTCAGCGAAGCGGAGATTCTTTGCGTCTGGCGTTCCCAAGCAGAGCTTGGAAACGAGGAAGAGCAGTTCAATGTCCGGCCTCTTCTGCTCCCCAAGGCTCGATTTGTTGCAGCTTCTTTGCTGCTAGCTCGGCGTAGCAATCTGGCAAGTCGAATTGTGCCAGAACGTTCGGCAACATTGTTGAGAGCGGCCAATGGTAGTGCTCGGTTTCGGCGAGATCAGAGTAAGAAGTGAGCGCATTCTTAAGAGTCACTTGTTTCACATTATCGCTGAGCAATGCGGCGAACGTTGCTGATAGTCCGCCCCAGCCGAGGCCGACAATATGCACATCAGTGTGTCCGAGGCTTTTCATCCAGTCGAGGACGCGCAGGACATCAAATGTCTTCTGCCCGACGTAAGGATGATCCAGCATCAAGCTGTGAATCGCGTAGAAATAGTCGCTGCCGTACATCGTGTGGAAGGAATTCGAGCCGCACGTGTCTGGCATTGATTCGCCAATTCCCCGAACGTCGCACGTAAAAAACGGAACGTCCGGTTCCGCTTCAATCATCTCTTTGATGAGCGATTCGCTGCGCAGTTCTGCGTCGCTCGATAAATGCGAAATGTACAAGATCGCGCGCTTCCCGGAGCGAGGTGGCCTTGAACTCCAGCGTTCCTCGGATAATCGATAAACAATTGCTTGAATTCCCGGTTCGGTGGTCACACCGTAAGCAATCGCCGATTTTGCTGGGTATCCACGCGAGCCGAGCGACCGATGAATGCGGTAGTCCGGCACGCGCTTCGGCAATGCCTGCAATTTCAAAACGTCACGTACCGCCGTTTGAAGTTCCTTTCCGCGAAGTTGCTTGCGCGCTTTTGCAAGCTGCAAAGACTTCTCTCGCGTGAAGTCGAATTGAGTTCGCGTCCCCTCAAGGGTTGCCACTTGACCTTGGGGCGTGCACCACAGGGTTTTGTCTTCTTCAAGTACGATTTCCGGTTCGGGAGTGAATGCCAAGTCTGCCGCGGTTCTCAGCACTCCTTTGAACTGCGAAGCATCACCGGCATCTTTCGAGACGTTTCCCGTCGCGCGGTCGAACCAGCTGAACATTGCTTCTCGGTTTTCCTGAGAGTAACCGTGCGTCGAAGGACCGACGAACAAAGCGATATTCTCTTCGGTACCGAGCAATCGATAGAGTTTCTTGAGTCGCCCATATGCTTCCTGGGAACCACGGACGTCAAAGAAGTCCCGCTCCTTTGCCAGGATGATGACCGGTTTCGGTGCCATTGCCGCAAGGAAATCGCAATGGTCAAGCCCCTGCGCCAGGACCTGTGGTGGGCATTGTTCGGTATCTGCTGGAAGTTCGTTTTCCATGTTCCTGCGGAACGTTGTGACGAAACAACTCGGAGCGCCCATCGACCAGCGCTGCTCGACACCGCACAGCCAGGTCGTCATCGTTCCACCACCGGAGTTGCCGGTCACGCCAACGCGTGTTTCGTCGACGTCCTCCCGCGTGAGTAGATAATCGAGTGCGCGAATACCATCCCACGCCCGCCACATGCTGAGATTCTCGCCCACCAAAAACTGTTGGTTCCCGGCATGAAGATGTTCCTTCACACCGACGCCGATCTCGGATTTCAATTCCTCATTCGGGTATTGCAACCGTTCCCCTTGACCGATTGGATCATAGATCAAGCAGATGTACCCCAATTTCGCGAGTCCTTGTGCGAAGGATTGGTACGCTCCCGACGCTTTCCCATTTGAAGAGTGACCGCACGTTCCCACAACAGCAGGAAACGGACCTTTGGCATTCTTTGGGACATAAACGTTTGCAGTCACTGGAAAGCCAGGTCGGCTTTCGAAGATGACGTTTTCAATTCGATACTCATCTCGTTCGACAACGCCGGTCACCTTTGGATTGAGCGGCGTTCGTTCCGGTTCTGCACCGAATGAGAGTCGGATTCTCTCTTGCGTTACCTTGACGTGCCGGAGGGCATCTTCTTTTGTCTTGAGGTTCTCAATCCGCTGTCGACTCACCTGGCCTGCCGCACGAACCTGCCGCACGAAGTATTCCTGAACCATCCGTGGATAGCGATTAAGTTGCGTGTATTCTTTTTGTGCCTGAGCGACCGAAGCCTGCGACCAGAACGCCAGCGGGCTGATCGTGGCAATCGTCGCCATCTGAGTCATCGCCTGTCGCCGTGACAGGTCAAGCGTGAGTTCAGTCGATGTGGTTTTAATTCGAGAAGGCATTGGCATCTTTCACTGATGATCATTGTGTGAAGTCGATGCCTGAATCGTACTGTTTGCTGAGGTACTTAGCCAACTCCCAAAAGGAAAGTAGGGTGGGTGAAGTACGCGGATTCCAGAGTTGGTGGGTTTCGCAAGCCAGGGTGAAAGGATCGTACAGTTTGAATCATGATTCAGTCCGCGCACGTAACCCACCAATTGACCAACGTCTTGCTTCACCCACCCTACTTCTGCTGTTTGGAGACCTGCTTAGCCAACTCCCGAAAGGACGACTCCGACGAAGAGGTCGTAGAGAATGTGACAGCCAACGGCGATTCCGAAACCGCGAACCCAGAAGAGAACTGAGAAGAGAACGCCTGCGAGAAATCGAAACGAATAACTGAACCAAAGATCAGGAGCGTCGAGCACAGTTTGCATTGCTTGCGAAAGTTCATGCGGAGAAAACAGAGCTGGCGACCCGACGTAGTGTGCTGTTGCGAACAGCCAACTTGAAAGTAGCACGGAACCGGCAATCGCGATTCGGCCAGGGACCAGCAACAGTCGTAGTGTTGCGAAGATCGTCGGCAACAGTGCGAGCCGGAAGAGCATCTCTTCGTAAATCCCTGCACCCAGAAATGAGACAGCTCGGGGAACGTTGCCGGTGGCGAGATGTGGTGGAAGCTGCATGGGAAAGGCAAGAGCAGTGACTTGACCAATCACGACAAGTAACATCGCGAACATCAAGCTTTCTGCAAACATTCCGGAGAGCGTTTCGAAGTTCCACTTCCAGGGACGTCGACCGACGAACTGCCAGATCAATAACAGGATCGGGGCCAGCAAAGGGAACACCCACTCAACGCCAAATCCGGTTTCCATTCCGAAGTGACGAATCCACAAATCCGCTCCATTTCGGCTGGCCGGAAGATGCGAATGGGCGAGAGCACCGATTTCATAAACGACGAGAAATGGAAGAATGAACAGCAGTGAAGGCCACGGCTCGCGGGCTGTGGTCCAATAGTCGACCTGATTGGAAGAGGGAGATGTCATGGAACAATCAGAGTTCAGACCGTGCAGATGTTCGTAGTGCTCAACGGAACGGTTTGCCGGACCCTTAAAATATATAGCGAAAGTAATATTCTCTCTTGTCGAATCGGAGCCTGAAGACCAGTTGACGAACCTCAATGGTGGTCAGGTGTCCGGAATATAGAGAAGCCGGTGAATCAGTATCGATTTGGTTGTTGCCACGATCGTGCAATATCTGCCGGTCGTAAGAATCGACCAACCTTTGAAGATCATTACGCCGATCCACCAAAGACGGATTTGCCGAAGAGACACTTTCTGCGGCAAAATGTAGCGGTTACGAAAGCGGTACTTGATTGTCCGATTCTCGCGGTCGTACAATCGAAGGACGATGCCCGTATCAGGGAGATGTCGAGATGGAATTCGAACGAATGAAACCTTGCACGAAAATTCTCGCAAGCTACCACGATGACCAACCTCTGATGACTTGTTGCTGTTGTTCCTGACCGGCGTGAGGCCGGGAGACCGTTTTGAAGTCCGCGCTTTGTCATTTGCGTTGGCTGAAGTGCATCGTTTTTCTTGCAGACTTTAGGATTCAATCATGGCAGCTGATTTTCGATTGAAAGAACAACTCAATTCACTGACTGACCGCATTGTCGATAGCTACAACGACATTGGGAACATCAACCATTTGGGGCATTGTCCCCTTCCCAGCACGTCAGTGATTGTTGAAATTATTGGTGACCTGAAGGAAATTCTCTATCCCGGTTATCGGCGGCGTCAAAATCTCCATATGGGGAACGTGACTTACTTTGTCGGCGACTTGATTGACGGATTACACGATAAACTGACGCAACAATTTGCTCGCGCACTGCGATACGAATATGACCTGAAGTATGGAGTTGATTGTGACAAGCGCCACTTAATGGATTTCGAAGCGCGCGGTCAGCGATCAGCGATTCAGTTCTTGGATTCGATCCCTTCGATGCGACATCTTCTCGCGACCGATGTGGCCGCAGCGTACGAAGGAGACCCTGCTGCGAGCGGACTGGATGAGATTATTTTCTGCTACCCTGGTCTTGAAGCGGTGACTGTGCATCGCATTGCTCATCAGTTATTTCGACAGGAAATCCCGCTGATTCCGCGCATTATGTCTGAATGGTCACACAGTCAGACTGGGATCGACATTCACCCCGGTGCAACAATTGGTCCGTCTTTCTTCATTGATCACGGTACTGGTGTCGTGATTGGTGAGACCTGCCAGATTGGAACAGGAGTGAAGATCTACCAGGGGGTCACACTCGGTGCTGTGAGCTTTCCGAAAGACAGCGATGGCAATATTGTGCGCGGCGCGAAACGACACCCCACGATTGAAGACGGCGTCGTGATTTACGCCAACGCGACTATTCTCGGTGGCGAAACAATCCTCGGTGAGAATTCTGTCATCGGTGCGAGTGTCTGGATGACGAAAAGCGTTCCACCCAACACGCTCGTGACCATCGAGACACCGTCGCTACGTCTACGCGAAGCAAGTTGAGGAAAAACAATCAACAAAACGTTTAGCCGAACACTTAAAGTGTTCGGCTAAACGTTGCTCTGAATAAATCACGGATTTCCCTTTGCACTATCGAAACAACTGCAAATTCTTGCCGTTTGTTGTCGTTGAAGATGTCTTCTTCGTTGCGCTGTTGGAATTCGATTTCGCAACGCTGCTTTCTTCAAGCTCTTCAATGAATTTGAGATGCGTCAACCTTGGACGGAAGATGACCATCAGCAGCAACGGGACATACCAAAGTAGGTAAACACCACCTTTTTGGGTGTACCAGAGTTGAGTTCCGATAATTGCTGCCGCAGACTGAGCGAGTAAAACCTCGACATTTCGGCGGCGCGGCCAGATCGTCATGAAGATCACCATGATGAAATAGGCCGCCATGACTGGCCAACGATAAGGTGAGACGTAGTCCGCTTCATTCCAGAAGCCTGGTGAGAACTCCTGATTTGATAGCGCCGCGAGTGGAACATTGATCGTACCGATGACCCTTTGATAGAACGAGTTGGAATCGGCTGACGTCAATGCCAGACTCGCAAGGAGAACGGTGGCAACGCTCATGAGTGCTAATAAAAATTTCCCAGCGCGCTTGCGACCGTAAAACGTTGTCCAGATTGGAAGCAGGAAGATCGGGAACAGCAGCGTTCCACTGGCAAGACCCAACAAGACTCCCGAGACCACCGGTTTTCTAAAGGCAACGAACGCCCAGGTGACCAGCGCTGCCGGGAGAACGTGATTGAATTCACCAACGTTGTAAGCGGTACACGGAAGTATCAAGTACAACGTCGCCATTGCGAGACCGATGCTTTTGTCTCCGAAAAGATTTCGACCGACAAACCACAATCCGCTCACAACCGCTGCATGTGCCAGGATTGCCAAGATGCTGGCAGCGAGGTCTTCAAACATAAACTTCACCGGTGCAGCTACGAGAACACCGGCGGGACCACCTTCTCCGAAAGTTTCATCGCCAACTTCTGGATCAATGGCGGTCCTCGAAAGAAGTTTGTCAGCCCCTTCGACAGTTTTCTTGGTCTCATCTGGAAGAGCTAATGTAATGGCCTGCGTCATTAAAAATATGAAGACCGAAAAACACAAAAATCCCATTCCATGCGTGTTCAAATTCTGTCCCAGATACGGGCGCCGACCGAGTAATGGGTCAAGGAACATTCGCACTAAAAACACGCATGCAATGACAAAGAGCCAAACGTGACCGACCGTCCGTATTTGCTCTTCCTCGGAGGCAACAAACAGCAGACCTGGCGATGCAGACAGCAATAACCCTAGATCCAGATTCCTGAGCGATAAAGTGCGCATGAATCGGAAATAGACTGCGACAATCAACAGAAACGACAGGTAGAACCACGTTGGTTGATTGAGATTATAGTTGGGCAAGAACATGTCCATGGGACAGCTGCCTTTTTAACACGAACAGTTCAGGCATCTCGGCACATCAAGAACGTTACCGTTCTATCGCGGAGTGACCTTGTAAAATAAAATTGTCAGATATCCAGGACCGACACTCTTTTCCCACTGCCGTCCTGGACCACGAACTCGAATTTCCGCGCAGAAATGAAAAGAAAGGAAGTGCAATCAACTCTTACTTACTTCCCCAAAACTCATTCTTCAGATCATGCTTTACGTTGGCTGTCAGTAGCCACACTGCACCACCATTCGTTCCCCAACCAAGGGCGGTGCCTTAACTCATCCATCGAAGCTACCAAGAAGTTCGATGAATTCCAACCAAAATTAAAATTTCCAGGCTCATTTGGTTGACAATGCATCAGCGGTAGCTGATGCATTGGGGCCAGAGCCACTAATTTTGAGAAGCTGTAACGGGTGTAGGCTTTGTAAGGTACGAGAATAGGTTCAGAATTTCTTCCGTGGTCATTTTTTGAGTCAATCCATCAGGCATGATAGAAGTTTTCATCGCCTTCAGGATTTCGACATCGTCACGCGAGACGATTGTCACTTGATTGTTTGCGCCACGGATTTTGACAAGCGTTGGCGTTTGCTCTTCGAGGAGTCCGGTGAGGACACGCCCATCGGTCGTGAGCAACTGAAACTGTGTGAACTCTTCACGAATCGCCGCCGACGGATCGACCATCGCCAGCAGCATGAAGTCCAGATTATCCCGCTCGTAGCCAGTTAAGTTTGGACCGGTTTTTCCACCTTCGTCGAAGAGTGTATGGCAGGTCGCGCAGTGTTTCTTAAACAGCTCGGCTCCTGTCGTGATATTGCCGGTTGCTTCAGATTTGGTCAGTAACGCGCGTAAGCGGTCGACCCCCTCTTTCTTTTCGGCAGGTGTGGCCCGAACATTTCCCCAATGTTTCTTCACGAGCTTCTGAATTTCTTCGTCGGCGTGAAGTTGCATTTGTTGAATCACATCCAGCGAGACGGTGTCGGGCTTTATTCGGAAGGACTCGATCTCCTGAAGGAATCGTTTGGTCCATTCTGGTCGGCTTGCCAGAACGCGATGAGCGGTCTCGCGCAGACCATGTTCATTCGGAAGTGATGAGTGGTAGCGAGAGCAGATCGTCTGGCCAATTTTTGGATCGGAGTAATTCATCAGCGCCAACATCGCCGCGTTTTTGATGGCACTCGAACGAGAACTTCCAATGAGCCCCAGCAGAGTTGAGACGCTACCGGGTTGCTCCACTTCACCAAGTATGTTGATGAGCGCAATTCGGCGAGAGTTGTCGGCTTTTCTATCGCGAATCACAGCTAACGCTTTCTTGAGTGCGTCAGGTTGACCAAGTCGCAGACCCAAGGCCAAATCAGATTTACCGATCGATGCTTGATACTCTTCGATTTCGTTTCGCAGACCAGCAGGGAGTTTGGCAATATCGCGGCCTTGATACGCTTCCAGAAAACCGGACATCAGTTTGGAACGATGCGTGGCGGTCGGAGCCATCTTTAACAGTTGTTCGCAAGCATCCAGCCCGGCAGTTTTCTCTTCCTCACTTCCAGAAGTGAACTGGTCCATAGCGAACCTCTTCATCAGCCGTGGCAGAATTGTCGATTCGAAAATCGGCTCGTTCCAAATCTCATCATCTGCCAGAAATCGCACAAGCTGTTGACGAGGTGATTCATTCGAAATGGGATCAAGATGAATGCCCACCTGCTGGTTGTTGTTCATCAGCGATGTCCCTGAGTGCCCTTCAAATGCCCACCAAATCAGCAGCGGCATGTGCAGGTCTTGCGCATCTTCTTCGTGCTGTAAGAGAGCTCTCAAAATCGGCAAGGCGTACTCTGTGTTGAAACGCCGGGACGACGATGCCAATTGCGAACGAACCTGAATGTACGCTTCCTGCTTTGCCAGATCGGCTAATTTTACTGCCAAGTCTTTAGTAATTTCCCGATGGTCGCCTAGCAATCTCACTGTCCAGCGACGGACGTCTGGATCTTCATGGGCCAGTAGAGACGTTGCCAGATCCGCATTGAATTCGCCCGCCCAGTGCAATGTCCAGAGCGCTTCCAGGGCCGCAGAATCAGAGCTTTTCGTCAAGGTTTGAAGATCGCCGATGGTCTTGGCACGTTCAGCTTCAGACTGAGCAAGAAGTCGATCACCAAGGACGCGAACCGAAGTTTGTCGCCACCATTTATTGGGATGGCTGAAATTCTTGATGAGTTCCTGGTCCGAGAGTTTCGTCAGGTCGGTATGACCAGTGAGAGGTTTTGCATCTTTGCCTTGAACACGATAGATGCGACCACTCTTTTTGTGCCAGTTATCGCGCGGGTCAACGTGACTCAAACGCGAGTCGTACCAGTCAGCAACATAGACGGCACCATCTGGACCGACTTTCACATCGACCGGACGGAACCAGCGGTCGGAAGTCTCGGCAACGTTCGGCATATCAACGGTTTTGTAAGTCGAGCCGTTACGCGCGAGTTCACTCGCCCAGATTCGATTGTGAAGAGCGTTCGCGGCGACTACGTTTCCGTGATATCGCTCCGGAAGTGTTCCGCCTTCGTAGATCACAAATGTCTGCGGGAAACGATCCTTGTCACCTTCGTGCAACATATGTTCGAAATATCCGAACGCGAACGGGTTCGTCAGCGGGCCATGCTTGCCCCAGTTCTTTGAACCGTACGAACCTTGCGGGTAGAACATGCCGCGTGTGTTTCCATGATTCGTTCCAGAGAAAACGCGACCACGCGAATCGATCTCTGACGAAAACGTATTGCCTCCACCTTCGGCGAAAATTTCGAACACTTTCATGTCAGGATGGTAACGCCAGATATTCTGACCTTCCCACTGCACGTTCTTGCTGGCTGCCGAAGAAACATTCCCTGTGGTTGTTGACCCATTCGCAGCGTACAGCCAACCATCCGGTCCCCAGCGCAGGCTGTTTGCCACAGAGTGAGTATCTTCAATTCCGAATCCAGACACGCGAACTTCTGGGTCGCCGTCAGGGATGTCGTCTCGATTGGCATCTGAATAAAAGAGCAGGTACGGCGGATTGATGACCCAAATTCCGCCGTGCCCAGTCACTACCGATGACGTGATGTTCAATCCCTCGATGACGTTCTTGCTGCTGTCGTAAGTGCCGTCTCCGTTCGTGTCTTCATATACGGTGACAAGGTCTTTTCCGCGAACATGATGCGGTGGTGCCTTCGGAACTTTGTCGAATACCGCACGAAGGTACTGGTCGTACCGAATGACTTTCAGCCCTTCTGGGAACGGATACTGCAGATACTGAATCACCCACAATCGGGCACGATCATCAAAGTGCATGAACAGCGGTTGCATCACCTTCGGTTCCGCGCCAACGAGTTCAACTTTTAAATCATCAGGAAGCTTAAACAGTCCGACTGCCTCTTCAGCAGGGGTCGGGTCGCTATCGTCTCCGGTGACGCCCCTTCCTTGAAACGATTTAATAACACGTTCGACATCTTCGTTGCCTGCCAGATCCTTTTTGAAACGATCCCGCGTCTCTTTTGATTCCTGCGCATTAAGCGAGTGAACAAGGAAGAGGGAACAGAATGTCGCAAGAATTGTTGTAGATCCGAAAGCAAGTCGTTTCATCAATCCATCCGTTAGGCGGGTAAGTTAGGTGGGACTCTTCGAAAGAATCTTATCGAACCCGTCGTGAAATCTTGAAGCGACAGGCTGAATGACAGGGGGGTGTTTCCAAAATAGCTTTCGGAAATCGTCCTCAATTCGAACCCCAGGGGCGCTGTGGGCCAATTGATGGGCCGGAAAATGCGCCGCCGCGCCAGCGTTCTTCGTGGACGGTTCCTTGACCAGCGGCGCATCCTTCCCAGTCGCTGGTTTTCCACTGGCACGTATGTCGGTCGACTGTCTCGCCGGCGAAAAACAAATTTTGATGTGCCGCTCCCCATTCACCTTCTGGCTGTGGTTGCGGGAGTAACCCGAGCGAGCGTTTGAGGAGATATACTCCCCCCAGCGACACGGCAAACAGACCTGCCATCATCAGTGCGATGGGAATGAGCAGCACGCCCAATTCGAAAAATCGACCGATGCGACTCTCAAATGGCTGCCAAAACAGGATAACCAGATACGTCCCCAGGCTCAAATAAGGACCGTAGGGGATCATTCGATCACGGGAGAATGGAAGAGACAATACGACAGCGGTGAGCGCGCAAATCGGCGCGATGAAGAAGGCAATGAGTGTCGGCTGCCAACCGAGGAACGCACCGACCATCGCCATGAGATAGATGTCCCCGTCACCCATCGCTTCTTCTCGCAGAAACAAAAATCCAGCGTGTCTGACGAGCCAGACAATCCCGCCGCCGACCAGCATGCCAGCAAGACTCACTGAAAGGCCATGCAAATACGGATGTGCAGAAATCCACACGGGCACCGCTGGGCCATCCATAAATGGGTGCATCCACGGCGGAGTGACGATACCGAATGTGTTCAATAGGCCTTGCTGTTGAAACCAGACAGGCACAATGCCGAGCACCGGCACGCAGGCCAGTGCGACAACGGCAAAGATTGT
>DAOUPA010000326.1 GCA_030626405.1 Planctomicrobium sp. | reverse complement strand
TCCCAGGCTTGTCCATCTGGAGCGTCACCCAGGCTTTTGTTGGACTCGCATCAAGATCGCCGTATCCGACGAATGTGTTATTCGCGAGTTCGTCAAACGTCGGCAATGTCACTTTCGATTTTCCATAACCAGGTCCATGCCCCATCGGATATCGCTTTGGTTTGAAGTTCCGAATGTAGAGATAATCTTTCGTGCGAATGGCGCGTTGAGGATACGGCAGGTTCCCCTTTCTCACCTCAGCGACGTGCCGTTCGCGACCGACAAAGACGGCGTCTCGACTCGCGTCGACCATTCCCGATTTTGTAGACTTGAGAACGCTTACCAGACTACGACCCGTCATCACATCGGGAGGTTCGATTCCGGCGGCTTCCAGGAAAGTCGGAGCGAGGTCTGGCAGGCAAACGAAATCGTCAACCACGCGTCCACCCGGAATGTTCTTCCCCCATCGAACCGCGAGCGGAACCTGCGTACCCAGATCGTAAAGATTGCACTTTCCGCGAGGAATCCCTGGAATGCCATGATCGCCGGAAACGACAACGATTGTGTTTTCCAGTTCGCCAATCCGTTCGAGTTCCGCAATGAGTACACCCAACCCGGCGTCGAATGCTTCGGTTTCTCCGAGATAATCCGCGAAGTCCTCACGCACGATGGGAACATCAGGCAGGAAAGGTGGCAACTTGCCTTTCAGTTTGTCGGGATCGATTCCCCACAGTTTCTTGCCGGAACCTTTCACCCACTTGCGGTGACAGTTCGTTGGCCCGAACCAGTAGCAGAACGGTTCATCACCTTCACGGTCTTTTAGGAAACTTGTAAAATTGCCGCGCACTTCATCGAAAAGAATCTGCTTGGCTGCCTTGGTGTTTTCTTTCTCGCTGACGAATTGCGAGAACCGGTTGAATTTCGTGCCGCTTTTGTTGTAGGCGGTTCGCCTTGCACCGTAAGGAGCGTTGGCCACTGTTCCTGGACTCCAGACTTTGTAAGTGTGACCGATGTGGTAACCGTTTTTTTCTAGTAACAAAGGATAGGTCGGAATCGATTCGTCCCAGACCGCCCCCTGTAAAATTGCACCGCGACCAGTTCGCCAGAAGTATTGACCAGAGAGTAGCGAACTTCGGCATGGCGTGCAGGAAGGAGCATTCACGAAAGCGTTTCGAAACAGAACTCCTTCCTTGGCGATGCGATCAAAGTTCGGCGTCGAAACAAGATCGCTCGGACCACCTGATTCAATTTCAGCATACGCACTCGCGTAACGCCCCCAATCGTCCGCGAACGCGAACACAATGTTCGGACGCTCATCGGCAACAACAGTTCTTGCGGAACATGCAAACATTGCCGTAAGCGAGCAGAGCAGAAGTAGCAATTTTTGCGTAGACAAGACGCGTGGGTTTCGTCGTAGACATTTCATTCTCAACACCTTCATTTTGACCAATCACTTAGTCGCAACATGTAGGCTGGGACTCGTCCCAGCATTTTATTTTCAACGTCCAACGCGAATGCTGGGTTACGCAAAAGGCTTCACCCAGCCTACTAAATATGAATCTGCGCTTCTCTGCGTAATCTGTGGATTCTTTAGTGCTGTCCGCAGTTTTTTGCAGAATGAATTGTCATAGAACCCAAAGTTCTAATCAGTTTTGTGGAGTCGATGATGCAGGCTCGGAGAGGCTGAATTCAGTCCCATTTACTAAAACGATTCGAACTTCACTCGTGAGTTGTTTGACAGTTTGGTGAAACTCGCTCGGGGTTGCTACTGATTGACCACCTACTTGGGTAATGAATTGTCCGACTTGCAATCCGCTAAGGTCTGCTGAACTGCCTTCGATGATTTTTGAGATAGCCACGCCTTGTGGAAACTCCGTCAGGAATCGGTCTCGGAGATAGCGTCTGCGACCGGTGGGATAGTCGACTTCAATTCCTCGCCAACTTGGAAATCGCGAATTCGTTATCACCATCATTGTGTCATCATAAATCGGCCACTTGCCCAGTTTTACCGAAACTGTTCGCAGTCCACCATTTCGGCTATGAACAAGAAGTTCGACTTGTTCTCCGGGTGCAATCAAACCGACTTCCCGAACGAGATCCTCGCTCGTTTCTACGACATGATCTTTCACTCGAAGAACCAAATCTTCACGCTGGATTCCGGCGATCTCGGCGGGTGAATTCGTTGCGACTCGGGTAATCAGAACTGCTGTCAATTGATCAGTGGTCAGTTCAAGATTGGCAAGGTCTTCCGGCAGCGACGTTTCTGGGCTGATGCCGAGGAACCCATATTCGACTTCATAACCGTGCATCAGATCATTCACAATTCTCACGATTCCAGGAATCATCGGAATCGCATAGCTAGCATTCGAAGCATGTCCGTCTGGAACAGCGAGCGAAGTGACGATCCCGGCAAATTCTCCATCTAAGGTGAGCAGTAACGTTCCGCTCACAGGCATCATTCCGAACAAGTCAAGTTCCAGAAGCGTTCCCAAATCGTGCAATGTTCTTTCGACAAGCGGTTGAGTCGTTCCAAGTGATTGTTTGCGTCCGGTGTTCGAAACCAAACTCATCCCAACACTCGCTGACCCATCACGCGCGATCATCCAGGGATTTCCGACAGCGACCAGTATTGACCCTTTTTGTGGATTCCATTTGTTAGGAAATTTTACTGCTTGAATGCTCTGCAAACTCGTTGAGATCTCTTCGGTCGACACTTGCAGGACTGCCAAATCGCAACGAGGGTCCGATGCAATGACTGTCGCTCGTGCAGTTTCCATCGAAGTGAAACGGACGAGGATATCCGCTGTCGAAGCGGGATCACTGGCTCTGGTGATTGGTTCCAGAAGATGAGCATTCGTCAGAATCGTGATGGCATCTGCATTCGATTGCAAAATGACACCAATGCCAACCCTGGCAGGAATTTGATCGCTTGCGGGATTGAAGAGAGCGTCAAACGCTTCCGCAGCTTCGACCTTTCCTTCACTTGCTATTGAAACAGCAATCGCGACAACGGAACGTTCACCAATTTTCCCGACAGATTGAATGCTCTTTTCGAATCGTTCGAGTGGACCTGTTTTGTCGAGTTGTTGAGCAGTGGCTGAATGAGTTGCGAAAGTAAGCAGGGAGAACATCACCAAAGACGTACTGAATCGCTCAACGATTGATTGAAGCAGAGCGTCGAGATATTGATTCCGTCTCTCGGTAATTTTCATCGTGGTTCTTCGGACCTTAACCTTGTCTTTGTTCACAACTGTATTTTTTTAACGCAAACTGGCCAAGACGCAAAGGAGAATACGAAGAAAAGGCTTTTTCCTTTGCGACTTTGCGTTTTTTTCTTACCGAACTCAATCAAAATCCACAGCAGCCCGAACGGTAAAAATTCACTCGGTCATTTTGCATCGAGAGAGGCAAATGCGTTATGATCCGTTTTCAAAATTTGAGACTCCGTGCGTTAGTATGGAATGATATCTTAAATTGACCAGAAATGACCATCACCTCGATCAGGAGTGAACTTTGAAAACGCCACAATCGACTCATCAAGCAACACGCCGTGATTTTTTGAAGACAGGAACGCTCGCTGCCGCTGCGGGAGCGACGATGCCGTATTGGTTTTCAACGAAGATGACATTAGCTCAGGCAGCTGCGAAAAGCCCGAACGAACGACTGATCGTCGGCAGCATCGGCACCGGCAGTCGCTGGAATGCGGTTGGACCAGCGGCTTATCGCTACGCCGATTGTGTTGCAGTCGCCGATGTCGATGCCAATCATGCGGAAGCCGGGAAGAAGAAAGTTCAGGACATTCATAAAAAGGCAGGACGTCCGACCCAGGTCGATGTCTATGAGGACTATCAGAAAATCCTCGAACGCAGCGATATCGATATCGTTACCATTGTCACGCCAGACCATTGGCACTCGAAGATCGCTATTGAAGCCTTGCAAGCTGGCAAGGATATTTATTGCGAGAAGCCGCTCACGCTGACGATCCACGAAGGCAAGCAGATCATTAAGGTTCTAAATGAGACGAAGCGCGTCTTCCAAGTTGGAACGCAGCAACGTACCGAAATGGGGCAGCGATTCCTGCAAGCGATTGCGATGATTCGTGATGGTCGCATTGGTGATGTTAAGAAAGTGACCTGTGACATTGGTGGGTCATCCGATAGCGGCGAAATTCCCGTTGCTGAAGTCCCAAAAGGTTTGAACTGGGACAAATGGCTCGGTCAAGCACCGGAGGTCGACTATCGCTTCAAGGAAAGTGGCCGTTGGGGTAATTCTCGTTGTCATTACGAATTCCGTTGGTGGTACGAATACTCCGGTGGCAAAATGACCGATTGGGGTGCTCATCATGTTGATATCGCTCAATGGGCGATTGACCAACAGGCACCAGACCAAGGTCCGGTTTCTGTTGAACCGATTATGAGTGAACATCCAGTCCCATTCAAAAACGGGATGCCACAACTTGCGGACCGGTACAACGCCGCTTTGAAATTTGACGTCAAAGTCATGTTCGTGAACGGCGTCGAAATGCACATCGTCAGCAACTCGAAAGATGGCAACGGAATTCTCTTCGAAGGAACTAAAGGCCGCTTCCATGTTTCTCGTGGTGCGACGAAAGGGAAGCCATTCGAAGACCTCAAAGAGAATCCACTCCCAGAAGATGCCATCGAAAAGCTGTACGGCAGCAAGCCGACCAGCCACATGGAAAACTTCATCAACTGCGTCCAAACCCGCGAGAAGCCAATTTCGGATGTCTGGACACACCACAAAGCGATGACGACCTGCCACTTGGCAAACATCGCGATCCGTCTCGACAAAACCCTTGCCTGGGATGCCGTGAAAGAAGAAGTCACCAACGACTCCACCGCCCGCGCCATGCAACAGCGTGAACAGCGCAAAGGGTATGAAATTAACGTGACCGTTTAACACGGACGTTCGGGAACCCAAAATGTCGAGCCGGGGTACTTTGCAGTGCTTCGGCTCGATTTCTGTTTGGAGTCTCCCTCGGTGGTTCGACCAGTTCACGAATTCAAAATTCAGCGGTGGTCAGCGGTTTGAGGATGGTTGAATGCAGAGAGATTCGATATTGTTTAATGAATAATGTTTTTTGAATGATGATTGGAAGCCCAGCAAATGCGTCTCTCCTTAAACTTGGTTTTGGCACTGGTTCTGCTTGTCTCCTGGGCCAGTGGCTTGTCTGCCGCAGACTTCCTACTCAAAGACGGCGAACGAGTTCTCTTTCTGGGAAATACGTTCGTGGAGCGGGAACAGGAGTATGGGGAGTGGGAACTCCAACTGACATTGGCGGCTGGAGATCGGAAGATCATTTTCCGGAATCTGGGTTGGAGTGGAGATACGGTTTGGACGGAGTCTCGAGGGCTATTTGATCCTCCGGCGGCAGGCTATCAGCGAACGCTGGAGTTGGTTCGTGAGTTGAAACCGACGACGATTATTCTTGGCTACGGGGCGGTCGAATCGGAGCGTGGATCTGCGGGTCTTGAGGCTTTCAAAGCTCAGTACAAAAAGCTGCGAAGTGATCTCAGTTCGACGAAGGCTCGGTTCATGCACCTCTCACCGCTGTTGATGGAAGCGGCTTCGTTCCCTGTCGATTCGGAAGGTGTTGCGGAGCATGTCGCTGGAGTCAACAAGAACTTGAACCTCTACGCCGAGGCAATTCGGACAATTTCCGCAGAATCGGGAGAATTATTCATCGATTTCCGCGAAGCTCAGCGTAGCAAGGGAGACCAGACCAACTGGATGGAGAACGGTGTGCACCTTTCGCAGGCTGGATATCAAGCGACAGCCGCAGTATTGGTAAATGCCCTGGGTGGAAAAGTCGATAAAAGAAAGCACAAAGCACTCAAGGGTCTGATTCAGCGAAAGAACGAACTCTTCTTCTATCGTTGGCGACCTCAGAACTTCACATATTTACTTGGGTTCCGGAAACACGAACAAGGCAACAATGCCGTCGAAATTGCACAATTCGACCCACTGATCACCGATCTGGAAACTGAGATTCAAAAATTGAAAACTGAATAGTTGCGACTATTTGAAAAGGGTTGAAGCATGAATTCGATGAAAAGGAGTTTCATCTTTCTGTTGAGTACCGTTCTGTGCCTGTCGTGCGCGACTGGAGCCTTTGCTCAAGACGCGGGGAAGAGCGACGAACACCTCCGCCAGTCTGTTCTGGATGCCATTAAAGAGGCTCAGAAATTCTTAATCAAATCCCAAAATTCCGATGGGACATGGCCTGGTGAGTCATACGCCGGGTATTCAGAAGGTGTGAACGGTCTCGTGACTCTGGCGCTGCTTAACTCTGGTTTACCACCGAATCATCCGACTGTTGCCAAAGCGCTTGACCATCTGGAACACCCTCAAACGAATCCTCCGAAAACTTATGAAATCTCAATGGTGTTAATGGCTCTCGCGGCAGGGGGACGTGGGCAGGGGAAGATTGCTAATCTGGCAGCTAAGCTGGAAAACTCCCAACGCAAAGGGTTAGATGGTGGAAATTGGGGCTATTCCGGCAGTGGAGGATTGGGAAGTTGGGATAACAGCAACACGCAGTTTGCCGTACTTGGTCTGCGAGAAGCGGCGCATGCTGGAATTCCTATTGATCGCGAAGTCTGGAAGCGGACGCAGGACCACTTTCTACGGACTCAACAGGGAAGTCGTCGCGGATCAAGCGGAGCTGGTTGGGCATATCACGCAGAAGGAAATGCCTATGGAAGTATGACAGTCGCTGGTTTGGCGTCGCTGATTATTACTCAGGAAATGCTTCAAGACGATGAAGACATCAATGCAAACGGAGAGATCAACTGTTGCGGGGTCGACGAGGAGGATGAGGTTCAAGAAGGGATCGATGCCGGAGTAAGATGGCTTGATAGAAATTTACGAATTCAATCCAACCCAGGCGGGAATGCAAACTGGCTGCTGTATTACCTTTATGGACTCGAACGAGCCGGTCGATTCTCAGGGCAACGGTTCTTTGGTGAACGGGACTGGTACCGTGAAGGCGCGGAATTTCTGGTTGAACGTCAAGACATTCGCAATGGGCATTGGATCAGTCGGTTAGAACCAAACAAGGTGACAGGAACAAGTCTGGCACTCTTGTTTTTATCCAAAGGTCTTTCACCAGTCTTGGTAAACAAGCTGAAATATGGTCCCCGCGACCCTCGGTCAGGCAAGGTTACCAACAATGAATGGAACAAACATCCGCGCGATGTGAATAACCTCACATCGTACATCTCGAAGCAGAAAAAATGGCCCAAGCTACTCACTTGGCAAGTGGTCGATTTGCGTACGGCTGCAAACGGAGAAGGCGTTGCGGCATTGTTGCAAAGTCCTGTTCAACTGATGAGCGGTTCTGATCGTCCCGACTCAATTCAAGGCCGCGAACTGGAACTCTTGCGCAAATACCTGACTCAGGGAGGTTTCATCTTTGCCGTCAACAATTGCAATAGTGCAGAATTCGATGCTGGCTTCCGTGAACTCGTTCGTAGGCTCTTCGACGGACAGCATCGGTTAACGAAACTTCCATCGACACACGATGTCTACCGCAGTGAATTTCTCTTTGAGAAGGGTGCAGAGCCAGAATTATGGGGTGTCGATTTTGGTTGCCGCACTGCCATCATTTATTCGCCATACGATCATGCCTGTCGCTGGAATAAATGGACTTTGAGCGATTCCGGTAAACGCCTTCCTAATGTAAAAACGCAAATCGACAAGTCGTTGAAGCTGGGCACGAATGTCATTGCCTACGCCACCGGACGCGAGCTTCACGATAAATTGAAGCGACCGAAAATACTCTCCGATGGTGATACCAACCAGATGAATCGAGGGCGACTCACAATCGCCCGACTGCGGCACACCGGCGGCTGGGATACCGCGCCGAATGCACTCAATCGTTTGCAGTCGGCATTGGAAACCGTCGGGATCGAAGCGGCTCGGCAAACTCCAAACCTGCCTGCGAATGACCCGGCGAT
>DAOUPA010000305.1 GCA_030626405.1 Planctomicrobium sp. | reverse complement strand
GCGATATTTTTCACCCTTGATTGAAAGGCTGATTTTGAATACTCCCACCCCCGACCCAGAGGAAAGAAAGGAGCTTGGCTCCCCCTCACTGTCTGATGTGGATTTTTCAAAAAACTCCAACCCGCAGTCTCAACAATCTACCACACAGGCTCATCAGCCAACCCAACAGGACGAACCCATGATTACTCACTTTGCTGAACCGGCGATTGAAAACCCCGTTCACCAGGATGAGGCAGTACAAGACCCCCGCTCCCCTCAACCAACAAACGAATTGGAAAAGGGACTAGTTCAGGTCTTCAAACTTCTTGCCGACGAAACCCGCTTAAAAATTCTTTTTCTACTTGGTCGCGAAAAAGAATTGCATGTCTCTGCACTCTGCGAACGGCTTGGTCAGAGCCAACCCGCGGTCAGTCACCACTTGGCACTCCTGAGAGTGGCAGGTCTGATCGAACCGCGACGCGATGGAAAACATAACTTTTACTCGATCCAACAAAATCGCTTCCATGGCATTATGGGCGAATTGTTTAACACCTTTGCAGAAGATGGAAATGCCTCGGAGTTCCGCTTCGAGAACTTCACCTTCCGCCAAGATCGACCACAGGCGTAACACTCCTTGAGAGTGCACCGCACGAAAAGTTGACTTCTCGAAAGCCCTCGCTGCAGTAAATCGCAGCGAGGGCTTTTTGTAGTTCTGCACGTGTTGGTCGGATTCCCTAGCTGTGAATGTTACGATATCGCTTCATTCAAAAACGCCAACAAGCATGAGAGCAATCGCATGACGCTGCCTTCGAAATACCTTCCCTTCCTTCTTCTTGCCATTTGCATTTCCTCGTGCGATCAAGGCAACTCCTCTCCAGAATCAGGCTCGTTCACCTCAGAGGGCGCGACCACTCCCCCCATCATTGAAGATATTTCCGAGTCAGCTCCCCCTCAAGAAATCGAATCGGCTAATGCACCTGTCCAGAAAGAAAAAGAAAAACCAGAAATTTTTGAATATCACAACCCTCTCACAGACAGCCAGAAAGCAGATGGCTGGTTGAGCCTGTTTGATGGTCATACTCTCTTTGGTTGGGAATCGACAAGCGATGAAATCAACTGGGAAGTGAAAGACGGAGCGGTCACTGCCGACTCAGGTCCAATCGGCGTTCTCATGACAACTGTTCCATTTACAGACTACGAACTCGTCTGTGAGTATCGCATGGAGAAAGGCGGCAACAGCGGCCTCTTCCTCCGAACAGAATTCCCTTCTGGTGATATTGCGACTCAGTGTTACGAAATCAACATCGCTGACGAACACCCAGATGGGTTCACCACAGGCAGTCTGGTCAACCGAGCGAAACTGAAATCTCCTGTTGAAAGTACTGACGACTGGAATGAGTTTCGAATCACCCTCAACGGACCGAATGCCAAAATTGTCCACAACGGAGAAGAAGTCCTCAACTACACTGCTGAAAACAATGTTGCTGCCACGGGGCGCATTGGGCTTCAAAAGAATGCTGGCAAGATCGAGTTTCGCAAAGTGATCGTGCAACCTCTAAATCTGACATCGATTTTCAATGGCAAAGACCTTTCCGGTTGGCGAGAAGTCCCTGATTCGAAAAGTAAATTCACGGTCGAAGAAAACGAAATTCGAGTCAAAGACGGACAAGGTTTTATCGAAACAGAGAAGACTTACCAGGACTTCATTTTTCAATCGCAAGCAATATCGCACGCAGACGAACTCAACAGCGGTTTCTTCTTTCGAGCGATGGCAGGCACTGAAGAGGCCCCTTCGAATGGATATGAATTCCAAATTCATAACGGCTTCGAGGGCGACCGGAGTCACCCCAACAACGCTGGCACCGGAGCAATCTTTCGTCGCGCCGAGGCACGCTACATCGTCGCAAATGACAAAGAATGGTTCACGGCAACACTCATCGCTTACGGCCCTCGCATTGGCTGCTGGGTCGATGGCTACCACGTTGTCGATTGGGTCGACGACCGAAAAACTGACCCAAATCCAAGACGCGGACAACGACTCGAAGGCGGACACATCAGCATCCAAGGTCACGATCCGACAACGGATTTGTCATTCAAAAATCTAAAAATCGCAGAGTACCCGAAAGAATCTGCGAATGATGAGTAAGTTTCAGGGAGACGCAGGAACTCAAAATGCGCTTACAATCGATTTGGCTGCGGTATTAACAAGCTGCTTGGCCCTGTCATTCTTCCACCCAAACCTATGGGGTTCGCTCCCAGTTCAACTTTCGTTCCTTTTTATGGGTTGGGGAGTCGGGTGGTACCTGAGACGCATTGGCGTATTACTTCTTCTGATCTTCACTACGGCGTGGGGTATATTCATTCTTCTGACTTGGTGGGGGACTCCGGGAGTGGAGTTTTGGATCCTTTTGTCTCACGCCGTGCTTCCGATTGTTGCGATGGGGCAAGTGGGATCTTCGCTCAGAAGGATGAGTGAACACCTTGACTTCATCGCTGGTCAAGATCCTTTGACAGGCTTACTCAACCAAAAGCGGTTTATGGAAATGGTTGATAGCAGACTGCCAGCGCATTATGGAATTCCAGGTCGTGTTGCAATTGTGTTTCTGGATTGTGATCACTTCAAAACTTTCAATGACACGCATGGACACCTCGAAGGAGATCAATACCTGATTGGCGTTGCGAATCAGATTCATGAATCACTGGAGCCCCACGATCTCGCGGCCAGATTTGGTGGTGATGAATTCGCAATTCTATTCGCAACCGCAGATGAAAAGGATGTTCGCCGTAGAGTGACATCGCTGCAGCGGTCGATCAATTCCACGATTTCTGTAAACTCGAAGCAACCGATATCGTGGAGCGTAGGAGTTGCGATTGATTCAATCGAAACAGATGCGAACGAAATCATCAATGCCGCTGATCAGGCGATGTACGCCGCAAAGAGAAATGGCCCCGGACAAATTCACATCGTGACGGTACCGGTCTCTGGTGAGGAATAGAGCTGACTCGCTTCGATGAACAACTCCACGGAACGTGGAGTCAGATAGCGGATGCTTTCCCTTTCTGCACACCGCCGCCGAATGTCCGTGGCGGAAACATCAATCGCTGGCATACTGAGAATGGTCACTTTCTCGGCACCTAAACCCTCTGGAACCACAGCGGAATCTCGTCCTCGATTCACTGCGACAACCTGAGCTAACTCAAGGATCGTCTCAGGCTCCCTCCAACTCGGAAAGTCGGTGAGTGAATCTGCACCGATAAGTAGAAACAACTCGTCATCCGGCTTCTCCTGATGAATCTCTTGTAGCGTTTCGTAGGTAAAGCTAGTGCCCTTACGTTTGATTTCCATCTCTTCCAGGCGAAAGAATGGATTCCCGGCTAGCGCGAACCGCAGCATCTCCATTCGAGCCTTGGGAGGCGTTGTCGGTCCCCCTTGTTTGTGAGGATTCTGAAACGCAGGCACAAACCAAACCTCATCCAACCCAAGCTGTTCTCGAACGGTTTCCGCGAGGATGAGATGCCCAAGATGGACAGGATCAAAAGTACCGCCGTAAATCCCCAGCTTCATTGTGAGTCATTCTTTAAGTTTTGACTGGATCGCTAAGTGAAGAGAATTTATCAGATGAGAATCAAGAAGAGGAGGTCAGCGTTCACGAACACTGACCTCCTCTTGAAAAGGAGACGCCTCAAAACGGAAATGGAAGAACCTCTAGCCAACTGGCGCTGCCGAGCGGTCGCGCGTCGAACTGAGATACAAAATCCCGGAGTCGTGCGGTTCGATCGGAGCCATTGATTCGTGAGCCGCCTCAAGGACATTGCGCCTACTAATCAGTCCGATAACGCGACCATTTTCCAAAACCGCCATACGGCGATACTGAGTCGACATAAACATTTGAGCAATTGAAAGTAGCCCAGTGTCAGGCGTCACGGAAACTGCGTCTGTATCCACAAAAGCTTCAATTCGATTCGTCGGAGTCCCTCTTTCTGCTGCATCCAACAGCAAGCTAATGGAACTTTTCTCGGAAAAGACCCCGAGATACTTCCCGTTTCTATCTACCACGGGAGCTCCTGAAATTCTGTTTTTCACGAGCAAGCCAATCACCTCCAGGAGATCCTGGTCGGGAGTCACTGTAATGACTCTCTTCGTCATGATGTCACGAGCAGTCTTTGTGTGGGGGATCATTTGAACTCCTCTCTAGCGATGTGAAAACCGATGTGATCCAGATGAGAATCCTGGCGTGGAATCAATGCAGACAAGAACAGTCTCAAACTCCACAACGTGAGTTTACCAAAAATGAGAATGCATTCGCAATTGATTTCCACAGTTCATTCCGATGAATTCCAAACTCACCAAAATCCCTTCGCCCTCACATTTCAGCGCGTTTCAGGGACAGAATCCCCATCGGATCTCATTTCATGGTATTGGTTTGCAACTTTTCAATTGCTGCGATATGGTACCCACAGATGGGAGGTTGAAAGGCTATCTTCCTTGCGGTGAGGCCATCGCGAACCAGGTCAGGCGGGAAACCGAGCAGCCTTAAGCTTTGGTCTTAGGTGCAGGGGAGGTAGTCTTTCAGCCTCCCGTTTTTCATTTGACAGGCCGAGATTTCGGCAGCAACTGAAGAATGACGCCAGGGCGAAGACGTTGGGGATTTCGCGTCAATTCAGGGTTCGCTTTACGAAGTTGTTCGACCGCGCGCGTCGTTCCAAAATAACGAACGGCGATTCTTTCGAGCGTGTCACCCGACTGAATGATGTGAGTGGTCACTCTCTTCGATTGAATCTGATGCACCGGAACTTCCGTTCTTCGATCCGACAAGAATGGAGCTCCTTGTGTGTTGCGAAAGCGTTGCTGCTCTCCACTCTCAGATCCCAAATGCTCCGGTGCCGATTGTGGTTCCAACGCGATAGGTTTCGTTTTGGCGATATTTGTTGTGTCCGAAATTGACGATGGAATGTGAAGTTCCATTCCCAATCGCAGATCATCCGGGCTACTCAGTTGGTTACGGTTTGCAGCGTAAATATCCAGGTAACGGCTGTAACTGCCCAAAGTCTTCATCGCAATCCCGGAGAGAGTATCCCCCGCTTGAACGCGATACGTTGTCACCTTCGATTCGAATTCGGCAATGCTCATTTTTTCCGGCAGCACCGGAGTAAAACTTATATCCTCTTCTGCAATTGGCAAAGAGCCCGGAAAGAGTAGGTCATTCAATCCTGATTGAGCAGAAATTTCCGCAGGCAATTTCCCTGAAGCCGACCCAGAAGAACTGTCCGCCACGCTAGCTTCTGCTGGCAATATCAGAAGTTGACTTTCGTCTCGATCAAGGGGGTTCAGTTGCTGTAAGGGTTCCATTCCGTCAGGACTGTTCTGTTCTTCTCGAAGTGATCGAAGCTGAACAAACTCAATTTCAGGCTCATCGACCGAGAGAGTTGGCTTTCGGAGTTCAGAGATTCGTGATTCGCGGCCTGGACGAGGAAAACAAAACGCGACCGCAAACCCAATGACGAGCATTCCTAAAGCCAGGCCAAGTTTTGCATCACTTCGCATGATTGATATCGGTGAGTTGGTGTCTGTACACACTCTCGGCGCACTGTTTCTCTCACTTCATTCATCGGCACGACTAGTCAGTGGACACGAACATCTCTGAAAACTTGAGAGAAAATCCACGAGTCCATCATGCTTTGCAACAATTACTCCGGCAGATGTGATGGCTCACGTCCTGCTTGCAAAATCACTCTTTCCTGATGTGCCAGCAGGTAGGATTACCCTTCGGCGGCGCCGAAGGATGAGACATCGCTCGGGACAGTACATTTGCGGTCAAAGTGTGTGTAGCCACCATCAACGAAGATAATTTGACCGGTCGTGTGACTGGAGCGTGACGACGCGAGAAAAACGACCATATCCGCCAGCTCTTCAACAGTTGTGAAACGGTGTCCGAGAGGAATGAGTTGTTCGATTTCCGACCTCGCAGCATCCGGGTTCGGCATCGCTGCCAGACACTTTTCATAAAGCGGCGTCCAGGTTTCCGCCGGCAAGACTGCGTTCACGCGAATTTCACTCGGGGCAAGATCGACGGCCCATTCGCGCGTCAAACCATTGATCCCTCCTTTGGAAGCAGCGTAGCCCGACGTCCCACCCTGTCCTGTTTCACAAACCTTCGAGCCAATATTCACGACACACCCTTTTGATTCTTTCAGAGCATCGAGCGCGAAGTGGACCATGGCGTAGTAGTGAACCAGATTCCGTTTGAGAGATTCCACGAACGCTTCCGGTCCAGCATCGAGACCGGCGCCGTCATTCACCCCAGCGTTATTCACTAATACGTCGATCCTCCCGAACCGAGCAAGAGTTTGTTCGACCGCATTTCGGCAAGCATCAGTGTCGGTCAGATCACCCTGAATGAAGAAACACTCCTGCCCTTGACTCGCGTATTCAGCTTCAAGTTGAACCCCTTCAGTCTCACTACGATTCACATTGGCAACCTTCGCACCTTCGGCAATGAACGAACGAACGATTCCGAGCCCAATCCCTTTCGAGCCACCAGTGACTAACACCACTTTGTCTTGAAGTCCAAGGTTCATTCTGATTCCACTTACATAAAAAACTGTGGGAAAGGTAAGCTGGGACTCGCCCCAGCATTTGCTACTGAATTTTCAAACAAAATCTAATTTTGAGTCGGCTCTTTTTCCCAATCAGCAAGTCGCTGGCGTAACGATTTCAGAGTCGGTGCGGCTTGTTCATCTCCAATAAGGTTCACGAGTTCGTCCGGGTCGCTGATGACGTCGAAGAGTTGTTCTTTTTTTACCAATGGATAGCGAATGTATTTCCAGCGATTGGTGCGGATCATTTGTTGGGAGTCCTTGAAGCTGCCGAAAACAGCGTCGTAGATCGATTCTTTCTTGCCTTCAAGGACTGGTTTGAGGGACTTTCCCTGGACGGTTTTGGGAATATCAACTCCAGCGTAGTTGCAAATCGTTGGGTACAAATCTCGTAGATAACATTGGGCGTCGCGTGTTTCTTTCTTCGAGATATCTGGTCCAGCAAAGATCAGTGGGACTCCGATCGAATGTTCGTACATATTCTGCTTCCCACGAAGCCCGTGACTCCCCATTGCTAAACCATGATCGCTGGTGAAAATCACGAGCGTGTTTTTGTCGAGATTTTTCGCCTTCAGGTCATCGAGCAACTTCCCAATCGAAGCATCGAGATGCTCAATGACCGAATAGTAAACCGCCAGACCTGCCTTCGTTTGCTCGATTGTTCTGGGATCGCTGTAGAGTACTTCGTCCCGACCACCTGCGTTGCCATGATCGAATGGATGCCTCGGTTTGAAATTCGCAGGCAGGGGCATTGCCGCTGCTTTGTATTTCTCTTCGAAACCTTTCGGAATGAATAACGGATCGTGAGGAGCGGTGTAGTTCACATGCAGAAAGAAGGGACGCTCCGGTCGACGATCAAGGAAGCGAATCGCTGCAGTTGAAAACTCTTCACTGATGTTCGGAGTGAGTCCGACTCCTTTCTCAGGAAAGAGTTTTCTCTTGTCGGTCTGAAAGATCCAGCCACGATAGCCGGTGACGTCCATCCCTTTCCAATCGAGCGGATTCGTCAATGGAAACTTGCCGCCACCGCTTCCATAGAGTCCTTCAACCGTTGAGTAGCCGTGATCACTCGGACGCCCGCGGGTGTGCCATTTTCCAACGTAGCATGTTTCATAGCCAGCATTGTGAAGAGTCGTCGCCAGATGCGGGACGCCTGCCATCGGCGAGAAGCCATGATCTCCCTTGCCGTTGAAGCGCCCGTCTCTTCCGGTCATGATTTCTGCACGACTGGCAACACAAATTGGAATTGCCGTAATTGCACGTGTGAACGTGGTCCCTTGTTCGACGAGCTTGTCGAATGTCGGCGTATGAATGAGATCATTCCCGAGTGCATGAATCGTGTCAGGACGTTGGTCGTCAGTCACGATCAGCAAGATATTCGGTGCGGCAGAGACGCATTGAAATGACGCAAAACAAAGGGCGATTACGAAAAGTGACAAGAAATAGTCGATCATTCGAAGCATTTGTAATTTGCTTTCATATTTAGAACTCTGCTACCGCCACTCTCTGTCGTTGGTGACAGGGTCTCAACAGTTTCTGATGTGCCTTTGAATACGATACAACTTTGAACCGAAATTGGCACTTCACTATGGTTGCATTCACCTGTATGATGAACAAGAATTGACTGATTCATCAAACTTCTACCATCCTGTTCCCTTACCCCTAGTTCCTTGACCAAGCAGCCCCGATGAGTCTTCCTCTCTGGTTGCGGCATCCAAGCCGCATCGGCTGCTCCTGCCCAGATTGATTTATGACTTCCGAGAACTCCTCTATTGACATCGATTTTCAAGTGCCGTGCGTTCATCGCCTGCGGTTCACGAAAGACGTCTTTGGCAAGGACCAGGAAGTTCTTCTGAATCTGC
>DAOUPA010000290.1 GCA_030626405.1 Planctomicrobium sp. | reverse complement strand
GTTGAGGATGGAGACACAATCGAAGGAATTTACGATTTTGTTGAGGGTAACTTTGACGTTCGTAATGGTCGATACTCTGGAAAATTCAATAACACGAAAAGTCCAGCAATCATTCATGGACGCAAAGGAAGTCTCTATCGAATTTTCAATTCTGGAGACGATGAATTCCAAGTCAAATATGGAATTGCTGGGCAGTCAGTCACTTCAGTCATTTCCAAACGGCAGTCGCACGATTTCGTTGTCGATGGCATTGTTCAGCTAGCAGTCAGTGGCTCCGCAGCTGTCGATGTAAAAGCGATCTACGACTATCTCGAACAACAAAAACCAATCCGAAGTGGACGGTTCACACTGGGAGTGGCTGATTCACCAAACGTTCTTCACGAAATCATCAACTTCTCAAAGTACTCAGAAAGTCAACACCTCTTATACCGAATCTTTAATTCGGGTGACCATCCAATTGAAATTGTTGCTAAAGCGAGCTTTGCAGGTCCCACAGAAGAGGTGCTCAAAACCCTCGAGAGTGAGCAGACATACGATATTGGCTTAGACAAAAATGGATTCAGCAGTAAGAAAGTGATCTGGGTCAGGTCAACTGCTGCTACCAAACCGATTGATGGGATTTACGAATTCCTTGGATTCGATGACTAAGTTGGCAATACTCATTGACTCAGTCACAATCGGCTGAAGTTATTTGTTACTCGTGACAGAGAAAGCCGTTCAGTTTTGACCGGATCAGCTGCTGGGCACACCTGCTGATCCGAAATTTCCCGAACTCCGATCTTTGCTTTAAAGGTAATGCAAAATGTCTGATGAAGAAGCAAAACTCTCGCGGCGCGAGTTCGTCAAGTTTTCGGCGATGACTTCAATCACCGCTGGTGGTTTGTACGCGATTACAGTAAAGACCGACCTTCTCGCTCAAGCCCCTCAAAATAACCCGCTGGAAATGAATGGAATGGGTGATAGCACTGCTTACACCTATGTCTAACGGACGGTGAGAACTCGCTGGGCTCTTCTTTGAATTGAACTTCACCTTTCGTATTGTGAAGTTCAATTCATTTTTTCAATACCGTTCTGCACGAAGTGAAGGCAACTCAAGCTGTCATTAGTAAAGTGACATGTGGCATCGTTCAGAACAGTAACTGGTTGATGATCGGAAATATCTCTATTGGCGATTTCAAGAATTCTACTTGTCTCAGGGGCGGCCAATTTCTCGACACGTGATGTGTGGGAAGGGTATCGAATTGGATTGAGTCTGATCGGGATCGATGTGGTCCCTTATCCTACTTTTTCGATGCTGAAAGTCCTCAGCCCAGAGTCGGTCTGCTCAGACATCCTCGGGACTGCGCTCGACATCGACAACCGCATCGACTGCGTTGTGTTCGTTGATGGACTTTGCTTTCGTGGAAAACGTTCACGAATTCCGCAATCAATTCGTCGGGCAGGCATCCCAACAGTTTTGATCGCAACCGACGATCCGTATGAAGAGATGGCGAACGTCGAAACGCTGTACACGCATCGCTTCACAAACGAAATCACATGCGCCAGTGACGACAGCATCTACCTGCCGACAGCGTCTCTGGAATTTCCAACCATCGCGCGGCTCTCCAGACCGCGTTACGACGTTTCGTTTCTAGGGACAGTCTTTGAAGATCGGCTGCCAATCCTTCTAAAAGTTGCACAGCATTGTGAGCAGCAACAAAAACGATTTCTCATCGCAGGCAAGCTTCTCGCTGGGAAAGACCAATTCCAGTCACTGACCTACACGGATGTCCGAGAACGCACAATCGATAACCCAGAAAAGTGGGAGATCTACTCCAACTCACTCGCTACGATCAACATTTTCCGTGAATCTGAACAAGCCGAATCAGCGAATCCGCGAGTCTACGAAGTGACTGCATTCGGTCACGCGGCTCTGCTCACTGGAGGTCCTAGAAAAGAAGTTCAGGAAATCTACGGCGAGACTGTCTACCACTTCAACGATGAAGACTCCGTGACCTCCTCTCTCGATGACCTCTGGGAACACGAAGAGGAACGAATCGAGCGGACTGAGAACGCGAAGCAAATCACACTTCAAAATCATCTTTACGAGCACCGTGCGACAAAACTGATTTCGCAACTCCGATCAGCAAGCCAGAATGCAACTGGTGGTGAAGCTGCGGAACATCAAATCGGCTGGATTATTGGCTGCGGTCGGACCGGGTCGACATGGCTTGCCGAAATGCTGGGCGACTTACCAAAAATCAAGAGGTGGCACGAACCGTATTTCGGTCGATTGTTCAAGCACCTCCAAGATCGTCCTGAAGATTACCACCGTCCGGCTTCATTTTTCTCGAAGAAGCACCAGAAAATCTGGATGGATGGCATCCGCAAAATCTTCTTCAACATGATCGACGACCGTTATCCCCAAATCGGCAGGCACAGTCTCGTCATTAAGGAAGTCAACACGCCGGAACTCTACACCTGGCTGCAATCGGTCTTTCCGTCCGGTCGAATGATTCACTTAACGCGTGATCCGTTTGACACACTCGACTCGTATCTTGACTTACAAAAACCAGGAAGCTGGAACGAAAAGTTCGGTGATCCGAACGATCCACTGGCATCTGCCAACGTGAAACGAACCGCGAAGCATATTTGCTCAACAATGGAACTTGCACAAACAGCCTATGAAGCATTCCCCGTCGAAAACAAACTCCAAATCTCTTATGAAGACCTGTTAAAAGACCCTGCTCCTCATCTGATTGCCTGCGGAAAACTCCTCGCTATCGAAGTCGATCCTGCGAAGGCAAAGCAAGTTGTTGAGAATCATCACTTTAATAAACAGCAAAAAACCGGCACACTCCAATTCCGCCGCCAAGGCCGGTCAGGTGCCTGGAAAACTTCCTCGAATTTCACATCAGAAGTCCGAGGAATTGCTAACGAGGTTTTGGGGCCGATTCGAAAGAAACTTGGCTATTGATAAATGAAGTGAACGCTTCAGCGGCAAGATTTCACGTATCAACCGACGGCAAGTGTGCCGTCCAGATCGAAATCGAGTGTGGGGATTGTTCCTTCCGCCTCAAGTTGCCTGGCTTCTGTTTCGATGGCTTCGAAACTTTCTTTGAGCGTCACTAATACTCGCAGTCCGTTCTCTAAACCATTGAGGCTTTCTTGCGAAACCTGATCGAAAATGAACAGGCAAAGGTGATAGCCATGTGGAGTCCGCTATGCGAACCGGTAGCGAACCGTTGTTGCAATGGTCCGCACAGCGGACCCTACGAAGATGATGCTTCATCAATTTTGAATGAAAAGCAAGAACATGCGGCATCTGGCACCTTATCTCTGGATCGGAGTTGCCGTTTGCGTCGTCGGTGGACTTCTTGTTGGAGTTGCCTATCAACAGGAAGCGAGCTACTAAAAGTACGATGTCAAAGGCAAAGGTGATCAGAATTCTAGAAGATGTGGTGAGAGAAAAACGTTTCCGCGAAGACCTCTTCCACTGCATCAATGTTCTCACTTTGGAACTTCCACCACTTAGAAAACGCAAAGATGATATTCCAGGTCTGATCACGTTTTTTCTGAACCGATTTCAATGTGAAGGTGAATATCGTGTCGAACGCGTTTCATCGTCAGTGATGCGGCAGTTCTGCGATTTTGATTGGCCTGGGAATATCCGTCAATTGCGGAATACAATTTTGAAAAGTTGCGTTCTGGCGACCGACTCAGAGATCAGAGAAGTCGAGTTCCCGTCGAAGTCCAAGAAAGACTCCTTCGATGATGACCTCCCGGAGTTTTTCTTAAAGCTTCCGCTGGAAGAGATCGAGCGTCGCGTGATACTGATGCGTATTATTCAAAATCACGGCAACAAAGCCGCCGCTGCCGAAACTCTCGGTGTCACGTCCAGAACACTACGAAACAAAATGGACCGCTACCGAAAGCTTGGCTATGTTGCGTGAGCGACATTGCAGCGTCACAACCAACGAAGTATAGAACGGTCGCGCGGTCGTACTCACTTAGCCACCGGGGAAACAGTCAACGGCGATGATCAACAACATCCACCGCGCTGTTCACAAAGCAAAGCGTTGTCTTCCACCGGGTGACTCACCCAGTGCTAAGTGAAGGCCGTCCCCGCCACACGCCGTTCTGTCGAAATCTGTGGACCAAACAGGTAGAGTATCGTCGTTGAGAATAATCACGATACTGAATTGACCTGTAGGAATCGCTACGAATGACATCTCTAACCCGCCGTGTTGCACTGAAGTTGATTGGATTTGGAGCCACTTGCCTGGGAATCAATCGCAAGGTCGACGCCCAGAAAATCCCAAGCAGTAAAACCTCTGTCGGTCAAGACGACCGCAACATTGTGGACCGCTGGTCAAGGACCCACGACCGCGTTTGGCTCGGTGAGCAGTTTTGGGCCAACCCGATGGAGAACTGGAAAGTTGTCGACGGTGCCGCCGAATGCCAATCGTTCGGGGCGAATCGAAATATCCATCTAATCACTCACGAACTGTCGAATACCGACAAGCCGTTTGAGATGTCGATCAAGATCGATTTGGCTGAAAAGAAAGGAACCGATGGCGGTGTCGGATTTCGGATCGGAATTCGTAGCGACATTAACGAACACCGCAGCAATTGCTTCGCACCCGGTGGAGTCAACGTTGGGATTGTCAAAGGTCGTCTGGCAATTGGTGGCAAGAATATTGAATTGCCCGCGAATTTCGACCAGAAACACTTCGTCCTGCACCTGGCTGGCAAACCTGAATTAAAGGGATACAAGCTCACGGTCACGATTCATGATGAGTCAGGCAATGAGGTCCAGGATCTCTCGACACAAGTTTCTGCGGATGCGATCAAAGGAAATATCGCACTTGTCAACAACTACAACATTTCCAATCGTCAAAACAGAAATCGCGATCTGGGGAAGGCGCGGTATCAATTCCGCAACTGGATGGTGCAGGGCGATGCTTTCACCGTTCGCCCAGAGCGTGTTTTCGGACCTCTGCTCTGGTCGATGTATTCGCTGAGTGACTCACGCGGCGACGATGGCTTTGTTTTGAAGATCAGCGCTCTAACCGGACCGCTGGGAGCAGAAGACAATCATGATGTCGAACTTCATGTTCAGAAGAAGGGTAAATGGGAATCGGCAGGCATCTCGCAGCTTGATCCAGATGCGTGGACCGCAACGTTTCGAATTCCCAACTGGGATGAAAAAACAGAAACGCCTTACAAGCTCGTCTACACTGAAAAGTTCAAAGACGGAACAAAAGTCGCTTCCGAATGGACCGGCAACATCAAAGCGAATCCAACTGGACGTCCGCTACGTCTGGGAGCATTGACTTGCCAGAACGACTACGCGTTTCCGTATGAACCGGTTGCGAATAATATCGTGAAGCTTGATCCGGACATGCTCTACTTCTCTGGCGATCAACTCTACGAAAACCACGGAGGCTACGGAATCATTCGTGATCCAGCGGGTCCGGCGATATTGAATTACCTGCGAAAGTTTTATCAATTTGGCTGGTCTTTCCGTGAAGCGATGCGGGACCGACCAACGCTTTGCATTCCGGATGACCACGATGTTTTCCAGGGAAACATCTGGGGCGAAGGGGGTGCGAAGATGAAAGACCAGTCAGGTGGTGCCTCTTCAAAAGGGGGATACCGTGAACCGGCGCGCATGGTCAACGTCGTTCACAAAACCTGTACCAGTCACCATCCCGACTTCTACGACCCGACACCGGTGAAGCAGAACATCAGCGTTTATCATGGAGACATGGTCTACGGGAACGTCAGCTTCGCAGTCATTGCGGACCGTCAGTTCAAGAGTGGTCCCGAGCGCGTTGACACGGAAAGTGGTCGTGCGGACCACGTTCCGAACCCTGACTTTGACACATCAAAATTGGACGTGCCGGGTTTGGTCCTGCTCGGTCAACGGCAAGAAGACTACCTCAAGGAGTGGGCAGAAGACTGGCGTGGTCACGAGATGAAAGTCCTGCTGAGCCAAACAGTGTTCGCCGGAGTCGCCACGCATCATGGAAATTACAACGGCTACCTGAAAGCCGATCTCGATGCCGGTGGCTGGCCGCAAACTCCGCGAGACCGTGCGGTGCGAATCATTCGGAAATCAAAGGCACTGCATATCAACGGTGACCAACATCTCACTACGCTTTGCCAGTACGGAGCAGACGAGCAGCGCGACAGCAACTGGTCCTTCTGCACGCCAGCGATTGCCGTTGGGTATCCACGTTGGTGGCGACCAGATGAAGTAAACATGCCACACGAAAAACGGCCTGCGCACGGTTTGCCGAACACCGGTGAGTTCATCGATGGTTTCGGCAACAAAGTTTACGTCTACGCCGTTGGCAATCCAGAAGTCGGAACGGCGAAAAATCGCTACGACCGAGCACATCAAAAAGGAAGCGGTTTCGGACTGGTCACCATTGATACCGTCGCGAAGACCTATCACATTGAATCATTCCGGTTCCTGGTCGATCCGACCGATGGAAATCCGGAAAATCAATTCCCCGGCTGGCCCGTCACAATCAGGCAGGCCGAGAACAGTGGTGAGAACAGCCTGAGTTAATGTTCACGCTGCCCAACGGATAAATCGACGGTTCAAATACTGCTATGGAAGTGAATAAGATGCTCAGATTCTTTTCTTGCTGTCTATTTTTGAGTTCGATCCTCCATTTCGCTGCATCGCAGGGCAGGGCGGATCAACGACCGAACGTGGTGATCGTCATCACTGATGACCAAGGCTATGGAGACCTCTCCTGTCATGGGAATCCGGTCTTGAAGACGCCGGAGATTGACAAGCTCTATACCGAGTCAATTCGATTAAAGGATTACCATGTTTCGCCGACTTGTTCGCCGACACGTTCGGCGTTTCTGACTGGGCACTGGACGAATCGAACCGGTGTCTGGCACACGATCATGGGACGCTCGATGTTACGTGAGGACGAAGTGACCATGGGGCAGGTTTTCAAAGATGCCGGCTACGCGACCGCGATGTTCGGGAAATGGCACCTTGGCGACAATTATCCTTACCGACCGGAAGACCGTGGCTACAGCGAAGTGATGCGGCACGGCGGTGGCGGTGTTGGACAAACTCCCGATTACTGGGACAACGCCTATTTCGACGGCAGCTACTGGCACAACGGGACGCCGGAAAAAGTGACTGGCTTCTGCACCGATGTCTTCTTCGACTACGCGAAGCGTTTCATCAGGAATCAAAAAGACAAAGACCAACCGTTCCTGGCCTACATTGCAACAAACGCTCCTCACGGGCCGATGCACTCGCCAAAGAAATTCAGCGAGCCGTACGGCGACATCAAAAACGTTGGTCTACAAAACTTCTTCGGGATGATTGCGAACATCGATGACAATGTCGGACAGCTTCGTAGCTTTCTCGATGAAGAAGGACTGACCGAAAACACGATCTTCATTTTCACGACAGACAATGGTTCTTCCTCTGGCTGGAAGCTGCATAATTCTGGGATGCGGGCTGGAAAGGGAAGCGAATATGACGGAGGCCACCGCGTACCATTCTTCATTCACTGGCCAAAAGGAAAGCTGACACAGGGCCGAGACGTTGAGCCGATCACGGCACACGTTGATGTACTGCCAACACTTATTGACTTGTGTAGTATTGAACCGCCGAAGTCCGTGAAATTTGATGGGCGCTCGATCAAACCACTGCTGTATGAAACATCGAAGGTCTGGCCGGACCGAATTTTGATTACCGATTCACAGCGTGTGAAGGATCCGATCAAATGGAGAAAAAGTTCCGTGATGACTTCGAAATGGAGACTCATCAACGGAAAGCAACTCTACGATATCAAAAACGATCCGGCGCAGGCATCCGATGTTGCATCAGGGCATCCGGAAGTCGTGCAACGATTGATCGCATTTTACGATGCCTGGTGGGAAGAATTGCTGCCGACGTTCAGTAACGATACAGCGATCTATCTCGGTCATCCACGAGACAATCCAGCCCGTCTCACTTCACACGACTGGATTACGACCAGAATGACTCCTTGGAATCAAGGTCAGGTTCGCAATGCCATGAACGGCGACGCAAATACCGGATTCTGGAACGTGAACGTTATCGAAGATGGCGAATATGAATTCCGCCTGCGCCGCTGGCCTGAAGAGGTCGACATTGCCCTCGATGCGTCCTTGCCACCCGGTGCTGATGTCCCTGGTGTGAGAGCCATTCGAACAACGCCTGGGAAACAGATTCACCCAGTTCAGGCATCGATCAGAATCGGCGATCTCTTCGAAACAAAAGCCGTTGTTCCAGGGAGCAAAGAGGTGATATTCAACGTCCAACTGAAGTCTGGGAAAACACGACTCTGGGCGCTCTTCACAACGCAGGATGAATCCGTTTATGGCGCGTATTTCACATACGTCAAGAAAGTCAAATGAGAGTCCTCATCACCGGCTTTCCACCGTTTCAAGGGCGAATGATCAACCCCACACAACAGGTCGTTGACTGTCTGCGGGGCGACGGATTGTCGATGAACGGTGTTGAGATTGTCGCCGAACTCGTTCCGGTTGAGTATCAAGGAGTTGAGGAAGTTTTCGATTCGCTCATCACCGATATTCAACCAGATGTCGTGCTCTCGTTTGGAGTCGGCAGGCATCAGCGAACATTGCGTCTGGAGTCACTGGGCGTGAATCTTGATGATGCATCAATCCCCGATAACGCTGGTGAACTGCGGTCGAACTCACTCATCGTTCCGACTGGCCCCGATGAGATTTTCTCTCCACTCGATCTAAATCATCTCTACGAAGCTCTCTCAGGTTCGGGGATACCAGTTGAAATTAGTAGGAACGCCGGTCGGTACGTTTGCAATCACTTGCTGTACTACGCAAGCTACCAGCAG
>DAOUPA010000764.1 GCA_030626405.1 Planctomicrobium sp. | reverse complement strand
TGCCAGCAGTCGGTCTGTTTCCAGTGCCACGCTGAACCGTGCGATTGCCGTCGTTTCTTCGCTTTCCTTCCCATTCAACTGCTCCTTCGTTGCGACCAATTGATTGCCGAACATTGACCTGCCACTGACTGCATTCGATACTGGACCCGCTTTGACAAACACGGTTCGCTGACTGCGATTCTCAGACCTAAAAGAGACTGCCAATGCTTTATTCGCGTATGAATGCCTTTTTCGCTTCCCATCGAGAATTACGTGGTCGTTTACTACACAGTATTGCAACACTCACCCTTACCACCGTGATGGCCGTTTTATCATTAAACAGCTGTATTTACGCTGAAAACACCACCAATAAGAGTGTACCTAATATCGTACTCATACTTGTTGATGACATGGGGTGGTCCGATTTGGGATGTTACGGTAGCCAGTTTCATGAAACTCCACATATTGATCGTCTCGCATCTCAGGGGATGAAGTTTACCGACTTCTACGCAGCTGGCGCGGTCTGTTCACCGACACGAGCTTCAATTCAGAGTGGTCAATATCAGGCACGGTTAGGCATTACCGATTTCATTCCTGGGCACCGCCGTCCGTTCGCACCGCTGACGGTCCCTGAAGTCAGTGGCCAATTGCCGCTTGAGATTGTCACCCCCGCAGAAGCGCTGAAACGCAAAGGGTACGCAACAGGCTACTTCGGAAAATGGCACTTGGGAAATCGGGAATTCGAACCAGACAAGCAAGGTTACGATGTTTCAATCGTCACCAGCGGTCGCCACTTCGCCCCGAAGTTTCGCACAAGTCCTCCTGTTGATGTCCCTGATGAAACGTATCTGGCGGATTTTTTGACCGATCAGACAATCAACTTCATGAAAGAGAATCGAGATGGTCCGTTCTTCGTAATGCTTTCTCACTATGCCGTTCATATCCCGCTTGAAGCGAAGGACGAACTCATTCAGAAGTATCAGGCGAAAACAAAACCTGAGACCGGAGTCAACAATCCGATTTATGCCGCGATGGTTGAGCATGTGGACCAGAGTGTTGGGAAACTAATGGCGGCTTTGAAAGAACTGAAGTTAGATGAAAACACATTGGTCGTTTTCACCTCGGATAACGGAGGACTGTATCAATCAGCAAGTCGCGGCGGCCCGATTGTTTGCTCGAATGCACCGCTGCGAGATGAAAAAGGAACCTTATACGAGGGGGGCATCCGCGTGCCGCTGATCGTCAGCTGGCCGAATCATGTCCCCACGGAGACTGTTTGCAAAGAGCCAACGATCAGTATCGATTTCTGGCCGACCTTCGCTGATGTCGCTCACGTCGATAATTTCTCGCATCAAGAGATTGACGGCAAGAGCCTGACACCGTTACTCAAGAATCCCAAAGCAACTTTGGATCGAGATGCGATCTACTTTCATTTCCCGCATTACCACCACGACCGACCGGCAGGGGCGATTCGGAGTGGGAACTGGAAACTTGTTGAGTTCTTCGAAGATGGAGCGCTGGAACTCTACGATCTTGAGAAAGATCTCTCGGAAAAGGCGAACCTTTCTGCTCACCCTCTTCACGCTTCCAAGGCAAAACAACTTCAAGGTGAAATTGCAGCCTGGCGAAATCGCATTGATGCCAAGATGCCCATAAAGAATCCGAACCACGATCCAAATCGAGAGTTAGAGATTGTCCGCAAACGCAGGAATTAAGCGAGGTTCATTCCACACGGAGTGTTGATCAACTCAGAGATGATTCCGCGCGAAGTCCAAATTGTTCGCAAATGCTTGTGTGAAACTTCAGGACAAATTCTTCGGCAATGACATCCTTCTGCGTCAACTCTAGAACTCCTGGGAACTCGGGAGTGTGAAGAGATTGACGAAGTAGCAGGCTGCCGTGCTGTAAGACCGCTCCTTGCCGACGTCGTTGAGCACTGCCGACGATTTTATGGTTTCCTATCACGATATCTCTC
>DAOUPA010000003.1 GCA_030626405.1 Planctomicrobium sp. | reverse complement strand
TAGAACGTTGCTCCGTCGTTGCCGATGAAACTGTATTCGTTGTCGAAGTTGCGGATCAACGGGATCGGCATCGCCAGCGGATCGCTGAGGTCTTTGTAGAAGATGCGATACCGATCATCGGTGCCGACATGCACGGTGATGATGAGGTAGCGACCATCGTCGGTAACGCTGTTTCCATAGCCCCACTTCGGATGGTCCGGGCGGTGGAAGACCATGACATCGTCACTTTGGTCCTCGCCAATTCGGTGATAGTAAATCGCCTGATTGACATTCAAATTCTGAAACTCCGCACCTTCCTGCGGAGTCGGGAAACGACCATAGAAGAATCCTTTTCCATCCGGTGTCCAGGCCGGAGTCGTGAATTTCAGCCACTTCAGTTCGTCGTCAAGAATGTCGCCAGAATCGATCTCCAAAACCTTCCAGGTTCGCCAGTCGGAGCCAGCATCCTGAATCGAATAGGCAAGGTAGCGACCATCGTCACTGAACGCGGTCCCGCCCAGAGCGACGGTGCCGTCGTCGGACCATTTGTTCGGATCGATCAAAACGCGCGGCTCGGCATTAGCATCTTCCTGAACATACAACACGTATTGATTTTGCAACCCATCGTTTTTGTAAAAGTAGATGCGACCACCTTCCTGAAACGGTGTGCCGAACTTCTCGAAGTTCCAAAGTTCGGTAATCCGTTCGCGAATCGCTTCTCGCTCTTTGATCTTTTCGAGGAACCCGAATGTATGCTCGTTCTGCTTCGTCACCCAGTCGGAGACCTCTTCACTTTCACGAACGTCATCTTCCAGCCAGCGATACGGGTCGTGGACTTTCTGTCCGAAAAAATCATCGTGGTGGTCGATACGCTTTGTCATAGGAACTTCAGCTTGAGTCGTGATGGAAAATGTCGACAAGATCAAAACGATCAACGAGCGGTCAAAAACATGGAGCATAGAACTCTTCCTGATCAATCACCGCGATTCTGTTAAGGGGATAGAACATAACAATTGTCCACCCGATGGGTGATGCTACAAGCTGCGGGAAGAATTTTCACTACAGAAGAGGGAGAAGAATCCAGTCTCGATGTGAAAGCAAAACAGAGAAATGTGTCACGCTTCACAGAATTCATGAATGGATTGTCTGTTCAATGGACGCTAAGATTCAAAAGTCCCCGGAGATGGAACGAACAGGAAAAATTTGATGTCAAGTGCGACACCCCCGATCAAATCAAGTCAGCTCAATGTTGATGAAGCAGTCCGCGACCGGTATTCCGCCGCTGCTGAGGCTGCCGAAGCTGCGCTTTGTTGCCCGGTTGACTACGATCCGCAGTACCTCAAAATTATTCCAGAGGAAATTCTGGAACGCGACTACGGTTGTGGAGATCCTTCCAAATGGGTTCATGAAGGGGAAACCGTTCTCGATTTAGGCTCCGGTGGCGGGAAGATTTGTTATATCGCCGCCCAGATTGTTGGGGCAGCCGGGCAGGTGATTGGCGTCGACTGCAACGACACAATGCTGGGGCTGGCAAGACAGTATCAGGGGGACATCGCTGAGACTCTGGGATATTCAAACGTCGATTTCCGCAAAGGACGCATTCAGGATTTGCAATTGAACCTTGATTTGCTCGAAGAGTATCTCGTTGATAACCCAATCCGCTCATCCGCCGATTGGCTGCACATGCAGGAACATGCGGATCAGCTTCGTGCGAGTCAACCACTGGTGAAGTCGGATACCGTGGACGTGGTGGTTTCAAACTGTGTTTTGAACTTGGTCAAAGATGAAGACCGCCGACAACTCTTCTCCGAGTTGCATCGTGTTTTAAAACGAGGGGGCAGGGCGGTCATCAGCGATATTGTCTGCGATGAACTCGTGCCGGAGGAACTTCGCAGCGATCCGGAGTTGTGGAGCGGCTGCATCAGCGGAGCGTTTCTCGAAGACCAGTTTCTGGAAGCATTCGCCGATGCTGGATTCTACGGAATTGAAATTGTCTCCCGACAAGAAGAAGTCTGGGCGACAGTCGAAGGGATCGAATTCCGCAGCATGACAGTGCAAGCCTTCAAAGGCAAAGATGGCCCCTGCCTCGACCGACGCCAGGCCGTCGTTTACAACGGTCCCTGGAAATCCGTCACCGACGACGACGGTCACACATTCGTGCGTGGTCAAAGAATGGCAGTCTGCGAGAAGACTTTCGACATCTACACCAAGGCCCCCTACGGCGAACAAATCACAGCGATTGTCCCTGCCCGTGAAGTTCCGATCGAAGAAGCCACACCATTCGACTGCCACGACGCAGCGATCCGGTCTCCGAAAGAAACCAAGCAAGGCGCCGGCGGCCTGACGCTTCTGCCCGGTGATGATTGTTGTGGGAGTGACGGGTGTTGTTGAGCGGCAATGTCAAACGTTGTGAATTAGGGAAAGTTAAGCTTCACGACAGTTGTTCGCCCAGGCTGAATATTGACGTCCATGGAAACGCGGCGTGGGACATGAGGTGGGTAAACGTTTTCATGCCAGCCGGCGAGCTTATACTTTCCTGGTGGAATGCCTCTCAATGTGAATTGCCCTTGATCGTTTGCCCTGGTGAAGAAGCGATTCGGCATGACTGCAATCCAGGCGCTCATCTTTGGATGAAAGTTGCATGCCACACGAATGAACTCGGGCCGTTCCAGAACAACGTCCGTTGACGCGCCTGGCGAGAGGGCCACATTGAAAGGCTGATTCATCGTCGCGAACCCGTTCACATTGTGAAGTGTGGAGTCACTATTTCGCAATTCGATCATGCCGCCTTGCTGCATCATCACCACATGTGGCACAAACGTCATGTCGAATTGATCCAGTACAGCCGGGACCGGTTTGTCGCTGGAAGACCGTTCTGTTGCCTTGAAGTGATCAGTTCGTCCACGGAGGTTTCCTTTCAAATAGACAACGACATCCGACATCTGCCTCCCGTTGGGCGGCCATTTTCGCTGCTCTCCTTGAAACAGGATCTGCCCTTCAATCGTCCCGAAAGGAGCATTCGTATTCACAGTCTCCGGTGCTAAGATCGACTGGGTATTCGGCAGCGGCTTGCCTTCGTGCATGGGCAGCGGTCGGACCTCATGATCGTTGTTTCTGGACCAGAACAACAGGAAGGCAATCGCAAACAGGCATCCGGCTCCAGAGGCGACGTACACCAGTTGCTTACGACTTCGCCGCGTGTTCATCGTTTGTTCCTTCTTCATTGGCCCAACCGCTACGTCGCTGCAGGTAAAACAATGTTATATCTGAAACCTCACACGGCTGCGCCGCTCCGAAAGAAAATCTTTCGGGCCACTCAAGGAGCCTGTGTTTCATCGACGCCCATTCATGTCCACCCTGCTTCGCGATGTGGACATGGCACCAGACGTGTTTTTAAGAAAGTGTCTAAAACGGCACTCGGTCCTTGGGGAAGTAACGCAGCATCCAGTTTTGTTCGTAGCTTTGCCAGTCTTTCCAGTCGAGGAGTTCGTAGAGGTCGCGGCGTTTTTTGTGTTGCAGGTACACGGGCTGACCGGTTTTCGAATATTTATTGAGAAACTGGATTGACTGCGCGTAGTTTTTCTTTCTTCGATCACGACGAATGTGCAGTAGGTAGTAGTCCTTGGTTGTCGTATCGACCCATTTCGCCAGTTGCTGGAAATTCTCCTCGAAGGCTTTGTCGTGTGCTGCCTGATCTTTGATCGGCTTATTTGAAACAACGTCAGGGAGTTCCATGTAAGCGAGTGCGCGGCCTTTGCGGTAGATTGCGTCGATGAGGTCGCGTCTTCCGTCTTCCATGTTGGTGTGCCGACTTTTTTCTCCCGCTGTTTTTGGAGAATGTTTCTGACCAAAGTAACGCGCGAGTTGCCGTGGCTTGATCGAACCAATCACGGCGTCGGCGAGTTCAATCACTTCATCGAGACGTTCTTTACGGTCGTCATTGTCGGCAAGGTGCAAGCGGGCCACGAGTAGCTTTCGACTTTTAGGATCGAGTTCATTCACTCGGTTTGTGATCACTTCAATCTGCTTGACATGCTTTGACCAGTCGAGGGTTTTCAGTGAATCGAGAAGGAACTTGATCTCTGCTTGCTTGAGGTCCGCGAACGGTTTCGGCCTTGGGACGACAGTTTTCTTGACAGCCACATTGGAAACAACACTGCGAACGGGAATCGAGTTTGGGTCATTCGTTGAGAGTGAAATCGTGCCGGTCAGGACATCGCCATTCTGGATACCTTTGGGAAGAGACGGTTTGGCAGGCAGCTTTGTCCAAAGCCTGCCTCGTTCTCCTTTTGAGAGTTCGAGTTTGCTGATTGCGCTCACTGATTGCAGTGCGTCTGGTCGTGTTTTATGAAAGCTCAAACCGATTCGGCTCATTGAGCGTTCAATGACCAGTGGCATCTTCTCATACCTTTTCAATGCATCACGATTCGTGTGCCGCAATTCAACCTGGGCCTTGTAGCTCCCAGTCTTAGCGCTGAAATCTGTGGGAGACATATCTTCGGTGAAAACGAGTTGGTTGTTATCGTCGAACAGAAAAATGCGGTGCGAATCGAGCGGGGCGTCGTAGAGGAGTCCAGTTAAGGATGGGTTTGTGAGTTTGATTTTCGCGTTGGAGTCGAGTTCAAATTCGTAATCGAGAATGAGTTGCCATGTTTGCTGCTGGTCCCATAGTCCATCGCGTTCATCGCCGAGTAATGAAGTGGTCGCTTTGGTCGGCTGCAAAGGCCGTTGCCAACGACTCAGTGAGCCAGACGGTTTGCAAGTTTCGAATTTCACTCCTGCAAGCAGGTCAATCGAAACGGAGCTGCCATCGCTCGGCAAAGCAAGTTCTTTTGAGGAAGGAGTGATGCCACCGAAGCGGACCTCTAGTTTCAGTTCTCCGTCACCTAAGCTTGACCAGTATTGGGCGATACAAACTTCAAGTGTGCGACCAGCAACGACAGGGAATGTCTTTGTGAAAGGCTCTCCGTTCGACAAAGCGACGGTCGATTTCGACTCATGTTTTTTAAATGATTCTCCCGGCAGAAGCTGGACATTGTGGATGTACAACAACGCCGCACTGGCACCGCTTGTCCTCTTGATTTTGAGTTCGGCGAATCGACTTCCAACCGGCGGAGTGAGAAACGTTCGGCTGAGGTGACCAGCGCTCGAATCTATCGTTTTGGTGAAACGGTAGCCTCGCACCGTTTGAGGTTTGATGATTGTAATGGGCACACGGAAAAGTGGACCACGTTCGGGATGTTCGGCGTGGAGGCCAATGACCTCCGCGAGATGCAAGCCGGGCTTCAGAGCCGCTGCCTCAACTTCAACACCAAAGTTTGCTCCGCCATTCGTCAGCAACAAGTGGCTACCAACTTTCACCCAATCCGCGTTGGCATGCAAAAGAGTTGGAACTTCATAAATCAGCTTGACCGCGTTGTCGTCAATGTTCTCCAACTGGGGTTGAAGTTGCACCGTCGCTGCAAAAGTTTTGTTCGTCTCGAAAGCATCTCGAAGGTAGATTCCACGAGAGTTATTGCGAGCAGGCAGCGACACGGTGATTTCAATCGCTTCTGCATCAGATGCGACTTCAAGATGGTGATCGAACGCTTTATCAACTTGAAGCAGCCCAGGTCCTTGAGCAAGTGGATCGACCGAATCGATTTTCAAAGCGGTTGCCTGTAAGCTTCGCAGGATTGAAGGCTGCGAATACTTCTTCTGCTGATTCTTCAAACCTGAGAGGATCAAGGCAATGTTGCCGCACGCATTTGGCGATGCCATCGACGTGCCGTTCATTCTCTGACTTGGTCTCAGAGAATAATTCGCAATCGGTGAAACGGCACCTCCAGGGGCGAAGATGTCAACACCCCAGGCACCGTCTGTTGTTGGTCCACGCGATGTCCAAGTGTACGGAAGACCGGCGATTTCGTTTCGCAATGAATACTCAACCTTCGCCATTTCAGGTGAAACATACGCCCCGACACCAATCAGTGCAGAGGATGTTCCGCCGGGAGCACCGACGGTGGAGAGTGCGGGCCCACTGTTCCCGGCACTGCCGATGAAGAGGATGTTTTTCTCGCGGACGATTTCGTTGAACTCCTGAACCAGTCGTCCGTGATCAGGAGTCGATGTCGGTTCGCCGTAACTCATGTTGATCAGGTCGCAGTTCATTTCCACCGCTCGTTTCAGCCCGCGAATCAGCGCGACGCCGGTCTCCATGCCACCGATCCGTGTGTCGCCAATCTTTACGGAAACGATTTGAGCGCCGGGAGCGATTCCGTTTCTCTTCGGATGTTCTGGATCATGAGCCGCGACAATCCCGGCAACATGCGTTCCATGATTTCCGGTCACGGTGACAATCGAAAGCAGCTTCCCTTCGTCGAAGATGTTCACGGAGTAGTTCAAACGGGAGTCAGCATCGAACGTTGCAAACTGCCGTTCGGTACGGTAATCGGTAAGAAGTTTTTCGTCGGTGAGGTCGCCGTCTTCGTCAGTATCAACGACGGCACGCCAGAGCATGCCATCATGAAAGGTCACGCAGTCGTAAACGGGTCCGGGATCTTTGTAATTCTTGACGGCATCTCGCAATAAATCGAGTCGCGCCTGAAGTTCTTTCTTGTCGATTTTACTTTTACCACTCTCGATTTTTGTGACCAAAGCGGCCTCACGTTTTCGCTGTTGTTTCTTCCACTCTTTTGTTCGTTCTTTCTTGAGTCTTGAGACGAGTTCGCCGGGGTAAATGTCATACGCCGGTTTGAGCCCGAGTCGATATTTTCCGGTGGAGTTCTTCCAGTTTTTGTCTAGCTTGAGAGTGCGCCCCGTGCTGCCAACTAAGGTTCCATCTTTCGCTTCCACCTGATCAGACATCGGCACGTCGCCACTGCCTGTCGCGTCGATGATGTCGATCACTTTCGGTTCGCCAGTGGTGGTCGTTGTGAGTCCGGGAGCGCCGGGGTCGACGCCGGTGTCGAAGATCGCGACGATCACCCCGCGACCATCGAATTCAGGATGCTCTACAAGAAAACGCGATGCTCCGGTTTCTCTTTTCGGAAGCAATGCTTCTTCTCTAAACTCAACCTGTTCTGACGCCTGAGAGTCTGTACCACCTGAATGAGATGAAGTCGAGACGAGACATATAGTGCAGACGACAACCGTGAAGAATCGAAACATTTGGAACAATCCAGGAAATGGTCATATCGAGAAGAGAGGGGTGAAACCCTGATTGAGCTTATCTCAAAAAACAGAGTTGATTTCGTCGAGACGATGACTATTCAGAATCGTCGATCACCGGACCAGGCGAAAGACCTATCACCGCTGCAATTGAATTTTTCGGCGCGGAATTTTGAACACAAAGATTGTTTCAATCGAGTGATTCTTTTCCGAATTGTACGCCTGAGTGATTGTGTCGCTGCTTCCGGTCTGTTATCGGTTTGAGCATGTTCGATTCAATCTATACATATATCGCTATTTTGTTTGCAGTTGCGGATGCGGTGCTGGTCGTTTGGGCAACGTCACATGCCGTGTTGAAAAAACGAGAAACTCGTACTGTGATTGGCTGGGTCGGTCTGATCTGGTTTTCTCCTTTCATCGGATCGATACTCTATTTTTTGATGGGTGTGAATCGAATCGAGCGTCGCGGTGAAGAGATTCTCGACAACTTGAAAGAGTCCGCATGTGATGCGGCGAGACAGGCAATTCGGGGACGCCAGTTCGACGGTATTCCTTTCGACTATGACAACAAGTTAGCGAATGTCGGGCGGTCGCTAACGGGATTTGAGCTACTTCCTGGGAACCAGGTTACTTTTCTTAACGGAGGTCAGGTAGCGTATCCCGCGATGCTGAAGGCAATCGCAAGTGCTGAAAATACAGTCGCACTGAGTTCTTACATTTTCGATTATGACAATGCTGGGAAGGAGTTCATCGATGCACTCCTTGATGCCCAAAACCGAGGCGTCGAAGTCCGCATCCTCATTGATCACATCGGTTCCAAATACTCGAAGCCTTCAGCAGTGAAAATGATGCGGAAGCGTGGGCTGAATGTGCAAACGTTTCTCCCTACCAATATCCCTGTTCTTGCGACGTATGCCAATCTTCGCAATCACCGTAAAATTCTTGTCGTGGATGGCAAGATGGGTTTCACCGGAGGCATGAACATCAGGGAAGATTGTCTGAATGAAGAGGCGGTCCCTCATCCCATCCAGGATGTTCACTTCCAGTTTGATGGACCGGTTGTCGAACACCTGCAAGACGCCTTTCTCGCTGATTGGAAGTTTGCAGCAAAAGAAGAATTGCCTGCTGACACATGGTTTGGAACTCCTTGTTCTGAAGGATCCACCTGGGCTCGTGGTATTCCCGACGGTCCCGATGCCGACATCGATAACATTCGACTTTTGATGCTCGGTGCAATTTCCTCTGCGAAGCGGCGGGTTGATATCGTCACACCTTATTTTCTTCCGGAAAGTGCCCTCGTCGGGGCTCTCAATGTTGCCGCCATGCGCGGTGTGCATGTGCGAATTTTGATCCCAGAAAAGGTGAACATCAGACTCGTGCAGTGGGCATCGATGGAACCGGTCTCACGGGTTCTGGAGCGCGGGTGCGAAGTGTACCAGTCTCCGTCTCCGTTTGATCACACAAAGGTCATGCTCGTCGATGACGAATGGTCGCTGGTCGGCTCCAGCAATTGGGATCCCCGCAGCTTGCGACTCAACTTCGAATTCAATGTCGAATGTTACGGGACTGAACTGAACCAGGAGTTGTCCAAGCTCATCGAAACTAAACTTGAAACCGCCGTTCCTCTCACCTTGGAAAAACTGGAAGCCAGACGTCCATACGAAAAAATCCGTGACGGCATTACCCGTCTTGCGACACCATATTTGTAAATTCAGTGAGAGCGTCGGCGGAACAGGCTGCCTCTCAATTTATCTTCATTGCAGATGAGCCACTGGATTGAAAAGCGAGACATCAGGATGCCTGAACTTTCTCCTTGTGGAAAAAGAGCATACAATTGAGATGCACTTGGGAGATTCTAGAACACCGAGCAAGCTGGCTAACCAGTGATCATAACAGGAGTGGTTCAAGCATTAGGTGGATTGGGACTGTTCCTGTTTGGAATGGTGATCATGACAGGTGCGCTACGATCTTTGGCGGATGAAAAACTTCGCAAGCTCTTAGCACTCACTGTCGACAGTCCTTCAAAAGGGGCGATCACAGGTGCTCTTTCAACAGCCGTACTTCAGTCATCAAGTGCAACGACTGTTGCGGCGGTCGGTTTCGTCGGTGCTGGACTGCTGACTTTCCCAGAATCGCTCGGTGTCATTTTTGGAGCCAATATTGGCACAACACTGACTGGATGGCTTGTCGCTCTGCTGGGGTTAAAACTGAGCCTGGGGCAAATGTTGCTACCTTTGATTCTGGTCGGAGTTTTGTTGCAAATGACGGGGCGCAACCGTCTCGAACAAATTGGCCTGGCTGTCAGTGGATTTGGATTGATCTTCGTAGGCATTGGCGTGCTACAAGAAGGAATGTCGGGGTTTCAAGGATGGGTGACCCCGGAACATTTCCCGCCAGATACAATGCTCGGTAGAATGCTTCTTGTCTTCATTGGAATCGTCATCACGCTCATCACTCAGTCTTCGAGCGCTGGCGTGACGACTGCTCTTGTTGCAGTACATGCCGATGCGATCTCGCTCAATCAGGCTGCGGCGATGGTCATCGGAATGGATGTCGGGACAACGGCGACGGCGGCGTTTGCCACAATTGGTGGGAATGTCAACGCGCGTCGTACAGGTTTCGCTCATGTGATCTACAATACACTGACAGGTTTGGGAGCGTTTGTACTGCTGTCACCGTACATGACTTTGGTCGAGACATTACTGCCTGGAGCCCGGTTGACAGACCCCGAATTGGTGCTTGTTGGGTTTCACACATTTTTCAACATCATTGGTGTTCTCGTTGTTCTACCATTTACGCATCAGTTCGCAAACATGATCATCCGACTGATTCCAGAACATGGCAATCCCTTAACGAAACAACTCGACCATTCACTTCTGACAAATCCAACGATCGCACTTGCCGCTGTCAGAGACACTTTGGCAGAGGTCACCAACACGTTACTTGGGGAACTTCGGTGTCGTCTCCGAGATCCTGCGACAGCACCGGACCTTCGTCACATGAACAATGTCACGGATGCGATTAAGCAGGTCGGCAGTTACCTGCAGGAAATTTCCACTCGCTTCCAGTCCTCTCCACCAGTCCAGGACTATCTTGCCTATCTGCACGTGTTGGACCACTTACGGCGAATCGATATTCGTGTCCGTAACGAGAAACGTTTCCGACTGTGTCGAGTGGATGCTGAACTCTCTGCAATGTCGGAGAAGTTATTGTCCGCAATTGAACAACTCAGTGAAACCGAGTCTCCGATACCGACTCAACGTGCAGGCATCATCCATTCGATCAGTGTGAGTTTGAAGACGACAATGAAAGAGTACCGATCGCACGTTGTGGAAGAAACTTCGAAAGGACGGCTGTCAACGGCTAAGGCGATCCGTCGCATGGACACGGCTCGTTCGCTACGTCGAATTGGATATCATATCTGGCGAATTTCGTATCACCTTTCAAAACCCGACGCGGATCAACCATCGACAGAGTCTGTCAGAGAGGCTCCAGGGACCACCACCGAATCAACAGACTGAATCATCGTTCATTTCCCCTTGACTGACCTGCTTCAAAGCTAGGGGGGAATGTTGAATATGCCCGTGAATACTAATGCGAACATTTCTCTAGTGTGCCCAGTATCTTCTTGCGAAAATTCTTACTGTCGAAATGCTGCCACACTTTATTGAATGCAGTACGTTGTTTGGCTCCTTGCATCTGTTGTACGTAGATAAGCTGGCCAAGTGTGACAAGTTGTCCACGATTTTCAGTCTGCATTGGCAGGCGGTTAGCGTATGTGCGAATGTTTTGAATCGCAACTTGAGTATCCTGAAACTCTCCGAGCACCCTTTGAAGACGCTTCAATTGTTTTGTGGGTTGATTCAGGTTTTTCCCATAAAGCGGACGAAAAACGACTAATAAATATCGCAGCCGTTTACACTCGATTCGTAATTCGTGGAGTAAACTTCCGGAAGAGTCCGGTGTGATTGCGCGACCTTTACGAAGCACTGTTTTGTACTGTTTTCGAAGGGCTTTTCGGGCGATGGCTCGAATCGTATTTGAGCTAATCGGCTTGCCTGAAGATTGTGATAGCCCTTGTTTAAGAAATTCCGCAAAGCTTATCTTCAACTGTGAGTACCGCTCACTTCTTAGACATTCCAGCAGCCGCGTTCTTGCCTGCTGCAATTGGTTATCAAGGTGCTGATAGTAGTCATTCAGAAAAACGGAATCTTCTTCTGCCAGCTTCCCTGTGTCTCGCTCTAGATTGCCTCTATAGACTTCGAGATCACGGACCTCTCCTAAAACGGATGCGATCCACTTAAATTCGCGGTTGAATATTTTCGTTTTGCTAACGGGCAAGAATTTTCTAAACGCGCGAAACGCAGCTCTGATGCACCGTGTTGCCACCCGCATCTGATGAACACCTTCTGGATTGCTCCCTTCCTGCACCTGTGATTCTTGGTGGAGCAGTTTGTCAAATTGTTCATTCAGATAGTGGTCTATCAGTTCGATCAACAGAAGGTTTTCTCCGGTCATTTGTCTCGAGAATTTGCTGCGCAAACTCCGCTTCTTCGGCTAAGCGGCGTTTTCTTCTTATCAGAGTGACTTGGAATTCCAGTCCATCTGTTCTCAATGATGTGCGCGGGACTCGTGCTGCGTCAAGGACTAACTTCGAAGTGCTGAACCTTCAATGAGTTCACCAACGGAGTGCAGAGGTTGCTCCTTTCACTTCAAGGCCTCTCGTTCATGTCGCAGGTTGATCCAAGAGTGAATTTACGATATTGCCGGAGACGTCGGTGAGGCGGAAGTCGCGGCCTTGGAAGCGGTAGGTGAGCCGCTTGTGGTCCAGGCCGAATAAATGCAGTGTCGTTGCATGCAGGTCGTGAATATGGACAGGGTCTTTCGCGACGCCCCAGCCAATTTCATCCGTCTCGCCGATCACTTGCCCACCTTTGACTCCTCCGCCAGCGAGCCACATGCTAAATGAGTACGGATGATGGTCTCTCCCGGTAACGGTCTTGAAGTTCGCCCGATTCTCACCAAGCGGTGTACGTCCAAATTCTCCTCCCCACACGACTAAGGTTTCATCAAGTAACCCTCTTTGCTTCAAATCTTTGAGTAGTGCTGCCACCGGTTGATCGGAAATTTGTGTGTAGCGTTTCAGGCCACTGTCCAGATTGCTGTGGTGGTCCCAGGTCGAAAGAAAGAGGGTGACGAACCGAACGCCGCGTTCGACCATCCTTCTCGCCAACAGGCAATTACGGGCATAAGAACCCATGAAACCGGCGGTCTTATCCTTGGCAGTGTCAGGGCGGTCCAGTCCGTATGCTTCAAGAGTCGCTTTTGTTTCCCCTGACAGGTCTAGCCAATCCGGGGCTGTTTTATGCATTCGAAACGCAAGTTCGTAAGCTTCGATACGACTGGCGATTTCCGGACTGCCAACGTTGTCAAAACGAAAGCGGTTCAGTTCGTTGATTGTCTGGATGCTTCGCTTCTGAAAGTCGCGAGACATCCCTTCGGGGTTTGCCAGATTCAGAACTGGGCTGCCCTGATTTCGAAAGAGTGTTCCGGAGTATTGAGTCGGTAAGAACCCGCTCGACCAACTCGATGCACCTCCAGGTAGACCTCTACCGAGTGTTGTCATCGCGACGTAACTTGGCAGATTCTTCGATTCGCTGCCGAGACCATAAGTCAGCCACGAGCCAAGAGAAGGGCGGCCTTGGAGTGCCGAGCCGGTGAGCATCATCAACTGACCTGGGAGATGATTGAATTGTTCGCCGTGCATTGAACGGACGAGTGCGATGTCGTCGGCACAGGTACTCAAGTGCGGCAACAGATCCGACAAATCCATCCCGCATTCGCCGTACTTTTGGAATGTACGTGGACTCCCCATGAGTCGCGCACTTTCCTTCTGGATGAATGCGAACTTGATATCATCCAGAAGCGACTCCGGCATTGGTTGACCATCGAGTTCATTCAGGCGCGGTTTCGGATCGCAGAGATCCATCTGGCTGGGGCCACCTTCCATGAACAGGAAGATGCAGCGTTTTGCTCGCGGAGCGAAATGTGCAAACGGAAGTTGTGACTCTCTGGCGAGCAAGCCTTCTTCATTCAAAAGTGAAGCGAGTGCCAGCGTGCCCAGTCCGCTCGCGCTGGATGTGAAGAACTGCCGACGTTGCAGGTCAAGTTTAGCGGTATTGTTATTTTTCATTCGGAGTCAACAGTTTGAGGAGATCAAGTTCTCCTGCCGTTCAGTCGCGCGTTACAAATTCGTCAAGGTTCATCACGATGCGTGCCATCGCTGTTATTGTCATCAATTCTGATTCTTGAACGGACGTCCCTTTCTCAATGTTCATCTGCAATAGATCATGATAAGCAGCCATCAGGTAATTCAGTTCACGCTCAGCCGGTGGTCTGCCGAGGCATCGCATGAAGATGCTTGACATCGCGGCTAATGGATTGCCTGCGGATTCTGCGATCACTTCACGTCCTAACGCCTGCGCACACTCGTAGAAAACTGGGCCGTTGAGCAAGGTGAGTGCTTGCAAGGGAGTGTTCGAACGTTCTCTGCGACTACAGGAAAGTGTGGCGTCTGGAGCATCAAACGTCATCAACATTGGATACGGAACGGTTCTCTTGAAGAAGATATACATCCCGCGGCGATAACGTTCGGTTCCTTGACTGACAGGCCATTTAACGCTGCGTCCGACGGCAGTTACGAAGGCCGGAAGAGGTGGTCGGATCCCGCGTCGACCAATCGTTCGATCCAACAAGCCACTTGCAGTCAGATGCAGATCACGGACCGACTCCGCACTCACGCGATAACTATTCTGCCTCCACAACAACTGGTTACTGATGTCATTTTGTTCAGGGACTGAATTCGGCGACGACGAAAGTCGGTATGTCGACGACAACACAATCCGCCGAATCATCTCTTTCCGACTCCAGTCCACATGCCTGTATTCGGTTGCTAGCCAGTCGAGCAGAAGTGGATGTGTCGGAGCCGCTCCCTTATTTCCGAAATCATTGGGGGAGGCCACGATTCCCTGACCGAAGAGTTGTTGCCAAATCCGGTTGACGGCAACACGCGCTGTGAGCGGGTTCTGTTCATCGAAAAGCCACTTCGCAAGATCACGTCGGTCCGGTGTTGCTCCTCGTGTCTGAAGCGGTGGCAAGACCTCCGGTGTATCGAAACTCACTTTGTCACCAGGGCGATTATAGATGCCACGAATGTGAACAAAGGTTTCCCGGCGATCTTTCGTACGTTCGGCAAACGCACGCGCTTTTGTTGCTGGGCGAGCAGGCTTCTTTCCGAGGCGTGCCACCAATCGGGTTTTCATCTCCTTCCAGCCAGCCTCTTCTGTTTTGTAATACTTTGTGATCTTGTCGAGGTCTGCGGACTTGCGGTAAGTATCGAACAGTTTGGAAATTTCGGTTTGCTGTTCTGCGGTCAGTTCTTCAGTTTCAAATTGGTTCAGTTCTTCTCGAAGTTGCTCCCACTCCGGTTTCCATGCGTGCATGGCCTGATCGTACTCAGCGGTCTCCCAAGGCTTCGTTGCAGAAACGCCGACGTCATCGGCGTTGTTGAAGAAAGCGTACAACTGGTAGAACTCTTTTTGGCTGATCGGATCATTCTTGTGGTCATGGCATTCCGCACAGCCCAGCGTCAAACCGAGCCAAACCATTCCGGTTGTATTCACGCGATCTACGATTTCCTGTGTGCGATACAACTCCAGGTCCACGCCAGCTTCCGTGTTCCGCAATGTGTTGCGGTGAAAACCGGTAGCAATTTTTTGATTCAACGTCGGGTTGTCGAGTAAGTCGCCAGCGAGTTGTTGGATCGTAAATTGGTCGAACGGAAGATCTTCGTTGAAAGCATCAATGACCCATTCACGATAGACCCAGGCATGAGGTCTTTCGCTGTCTCCCAGGTAACCTTCACTGTCGGCGTAACGAGCCAGGTCAAGCCAGTGACGTCCCCAGTGTTCGCCGAAATGTGGCGACGCCAGCAATTCATTAACCAGTTGCTCGTAGGCTTCCGGAGAGGTATCAGCGACGAATGCTTCGACGACTTCTGGAGACGGTGGTAAGCCGAGCAAGTCGAGAGACAATCGCCGCACGAGTGTACGGCGGTTCGCTTGAGGGGCAACCTTTACATCGGCTTCACGATGCCTGGCGGCAACGAACGCATCAATCGGATTGCGAATCGGAAATCGAGGCGAAGAAGCGACTTCATTCGGAACGACTGGATTTTGAATCGGATTCAAAGACCATAAGACCGGAACTTCAAGTTCAGAATTCTCAGGCCAGGCAGCGCCTGATTCGATCCAGCTTCGCAGGATCTCGATTTCAGCAGGGTCTAACGGAGGTTCACTTTTCGGCATCTCCGCCATGCCATCCGATGGAGTGACAAGGTCCAACAAGTAACTCGAATCGACATCGCCCGGGACAACTGCCACTCCACTTTCACCTCCTTTGAATGTCGACTCGCGTGACTGAAGTGAAAGTTCCCCACCACGCTTGCGGCTGTTGTGACAGCTCAAGCATCGCTTCTGAAGAATCGGTGCAACATCGCGCGAGAAATTGACCGGCGCCGCATGAGTTGGCGTCGTCCAAGTCATGAATACCAACAGCGCAGTCGCAGTCATTTTGAGTGGAAATGTGAACAACTTTCGGAGCCTCTGGTTCAACGTTCCGGTGTACGGTTGAGGATTCAATTTCAAATCAAGATCCAGAGATGCAGAATAAATGTTGTTCACCACGAATGAAGAGTTCGTGGTCCACCGGAGCCGGTGTTGCGTCGACTGTTTCTCCAACAGAGTTCGTTGCGACGATTTCAAACGTGTCTGAGTCCTTGATCACAACAGTCGTCCCGTCGCGAGCGGTGAGGTAAACGAAACCACCAGCGGCAATCGGAGACGCATAAATACTGTTCAAGCCAGGAACACGGGTGGGGCCGAAGTGTGGTTTTCCTGTGGCTGCATCGACACACGTCAATACACCGGTTTTTCCTTTGTGGAAGTAAATTCGGCCGGACGAAAGCAGCGGGGAAGCAATGTCGGGTGTGTCGCGATCAATTGACCAAACCACCTTGTCTGTTCCTTCAATATCTCCCTGACCATCTGGGCGAAACGCCGCGAAAAAAGATCCCTTGTGTCCACTACCCACGAAAACAAGTCCGTCAGCAGCGAGTGCCGACGCGACAGGTCTTTCTGTTTGCCCACCGCACCTCCACAATTCCTTGCCAGTTTCCAGATCATACGACCGGGCATTATTTTGACCGTTCATGACAACTTGTTGTTTGCCGTCGTGTTCAATCACCAGAGGTGTTGCCCAGCAAGTCGGTTCGTCCCGCTTGGTTTTCCAGATGGTTTTTCCCGTCCGTTTGTTGAGCGCCAGAATGGACGATTGCCCTTCGTGGTCCCACGGCACAATGATTTTGTCGCCTGCAAGTGTTGGAGAACTCCCTTCTCCGAAACCGTTGCGAGTCTCCATTTTTCCAAGGTTATCTCGCTTCCATTTCAGCTTGCCATCCATTGTGTAACAGAAGAGGCCACGCGAACCGAAGTGAGCATAGATGTGCTCGCCGTCGGTACATGGAGACGCCGACGCGAAGTTGTTTGTGGAGTGCGTCCCCTGATGAGGCTTTGCTTTGACTGCAACTTGTTTCCACAACTCCTCGCCAGTGGCTCGGTCGAAGCAGAACAGTGTGAATTCCAACATCTGAAGCGGTGCGGAACCACGCCTGCCCCTGCCGCGAAATCTGGACTGGTTGTTTTGGCGATCAGACTGCTGCTTCGAGGCTTGCGGTTGTTCGGTTGAAACTGGAACACTTGAGACAACATAAACTTTGTCTTCCCAAATGATTGGTGATCCTGATCCTTGACCAGGAATGCGAATTTTCCATTTCACGTTTTTTGTACTGCTCCATTCCGTTGGGGGAGAGGAGTTTTCAGCAACCCCGTTACCGTGGTCACCTCGCCAGTGAGGCCAATTTCCAGCAGACGCAAGAGACCCACAGGTGAGAACGAAGATCAGAGTGAGCAAGGAAAAGTTTCGCACGCGAGTCTCCAAAATTTACAATTGAATTCAGTGTTGTGGTGATATGGAATCGTGTTTGCCACTCGAAAGTTTACTGGAGCGATTGATCACACTGAAGTGAACACCGCTGAATTCTTCCGATTTCAAACTCTTAGGTTACCTGACAGAGATGTTGTATGTTCTCGTTCAACCAACCGGGAACTCATGGTGTTGATTGAAGGTAACTCAGATTCTGTAGCTTTGATTCGCCTTCACGCGGATTACGTCACAAATGATTTGAGGTATGAGACTTTTTATAAATGGACTTCCACCTTACGTTCAGTCCCATGTTGCTACCAGTATCTGCCATCTTCGTCAAGCAGTAATTTGTTTATGAGAATATGTGTCGGTTGCTACCATCAAGAACGAGACTCACAATGTTCAGTTGGCGAATTTGACCGAGACCGGTTAACATCAAAGCTGGCGTAAAGTCAAAAAGTTGTAAACCCAACACAGTTTTAAAAGTAAATCAGAGAAGAACAGAATATCGATCGAGACCCACAAGCAAAATTAGTAAGGAGAAGACATGGCGGAGAGTCCAAAGTTTCCAGGTGTTCGAATCGTTTCTAATGGAAATCAGTTGGTTGCGTACCATACTGAGGCCAGGCTTGCTGATGCCGGGGTTTTTTATCCGATCACGCCTTCGACTGAAATGGGCGAACTCTTCCAGCTTTCATATGCCGAAGGAAAGCTGAATGTCTTTGGACGCTCTAAAATTGCGATTGAAACCGAAGGTGAACACGCAGCTCAAGGAGGAGCAACAGCGTACTCCACGACCGGAAAACGGGTTGTCAATTTCACGTCAGGGCAGGGGATCGTTTACGCCAGTGAGCAGTACTATCATGCACCCGGAAAACTCTCGGCAATGGTGCTGGAAGTGGCAGCTCGCGCACTGACCAAGCATGCTCTTAATGTCCATTGCGGTCACGACGACATCTACGCCGCGCTTGACGTCGGGTGGATCATGCTCATGGCTCGCGACGCACAACAAGCTGCGGATCAGGCGTTGATCGCCCGCAAAGTTGCTGAACTGGCTTTGACACCTGCGATGAATATCCAGGACGGTTTTCTCACATCACACTTGGAACGTACGTTCTTGATGCACGAAGCAGAGTTGATTCGCGAGTTTCTAGGTTCGCCGGAAGATATCATTCCTTGCCCCACGGAAGCTCAGCGAGAACTGTTTGGTCCAACGCGCATTCGCCTGCCGTCCGTCATTGATTTGAAGAAACCTGCACTCATCGGTCCTGTTCAGAATCAGGAACACTATATGAACGGTGTTGTGGCTCGGCGCAATAATTTCTATGAACCGATCCTGGGAATGCTGGAAGATGCGTATCGCGAGTTTGGTGAACTGACCGGTCGGCATTATGGTCTTCTGAGTGAATACAAAACGGACGGAGCCGACACGGTATTCCTCTCTTTGGGATCGGCAGCTGAAAATGTCGAAGCTGCGGTCGATTACATTGAAGAGACACATGGCGAGCGAGTTGGTTCGATTCATGTCAACGTGATACGTCCATTCCCGATGGCCGCAATTGCGAAGGCACTACGTGGTCGAAAGAATGTGATCATTCTGGAACGCACCGATGAAGCACTGGCCAGCGATAATCCTTTGGCACGTGATGTTCGCACCTCATTGTCCAAGTCTCTCGAACTGCACAAGTCTGGATTGAGCAACGGTCACCCGGGACTTTCGGCAGAAGAAATTCCGCAGATCTTCAGCGGTTCGTACGGGCTAGGTTCTCGTGACTTCCGCCCTGAAGGCATCCTTGGCGCGTGGGAATACGCGACCGGTCGCGCCGCACGTCAGGACGGTAAACGTCTGTCGGACGGTGCCAACTACTTCACAGTCGGAATTGACCATCCCTACGAAGTACGCAGTGAAGAGACGCCTTCGTTACTCCCCGATCAAACGATTGCTGTTCGGCTACATTCCATCGGTGGTTGGGGGATGATCACGACAGGAAAGAATCTTGGCGCGATTATCGGTGAGTTCGGTGATTACCTGAGCCAACGCGATGGTGGAACGGATGAGTACGGACGAGCCAAGGAAGTGCTGCATGTCAGCGCTAATCCGAAGTACGGTTCCGAGAAAAAGGGCGCTCCAACTGCTTACTTCCTGATGGTTGCACCAGAACGAATTCGCGTGAACTGCGACCTGCGACACGTGAACGTTGTCCTCTGTTGCGATCCCAAAGCGTTCACTCACATGAATCCATTGGACGGAATGGCCGACGGCGGTGCTTTCGTCTGGGAGAGCGATGAAACTCCGGAAGTCGCATGGACCCGAGTCCCTCAGAAAATTCGCCAGCAAATCATCGACAAGAATATTCGACTGTTCATTCTCCCCGGTTTCGACATCGCCCGCAATGCGACTGATCGCCCAGATCTGCAACTACGTATGCAAGGGAATGCATTCCTGGGAGCGTTCTTCTACGTCTCTCCATTCCTCGAAAACAACGACATCAGCAAAGATCACTTTAACCAAGTGGTTCTTGATCAATACAAAAAGAAATTTGGACGCTTCGGTGATGCAGTCGTGCAGTCCAACATGGAAGTGATGACGCAAGGATTTGAGAGAGTTCAGGAGGTCCCGTACGGTGAAATCGATGCCAAGGATGCCTCGAAGATGCGAGGAACGCCGCTCTTACCTGTCATTGGCGGCGGTTGTGGGAGTGACAGTGGTGGTTGCGGCAGCGGTGATTGTGGCTGCGAGCCGGAACCGAGAAACAATCTGAACAGCACTGCCTACTACGATAAAGAATTTCGCAGCGGTCTGGGTTACCACCAGCCAGCTTCAGCGCTTTCCGCTGTCGGCGTCGTCGCCGCAGCGACTGGAGCGACCAGCTCAAAATATGTCGCTCGACGTGAAACGCCAATCTTCATTGCGGAGAATTGCACGCAGTGCATGGCCTGCATTACAGCCTGTCCAGATACTGCGTTGCCGAATACGGCACAGGACATCTCCACGGTCTTGAAGACGTCTATCGAAAATTACGTCAGTGATTCTTTCCACCGGACCATGTTGCTCGAAATTGTTCCGGAACTCGAATCCAAAGCTCGCGAAATGATGCGAGAAGCCGTGAAGGAGAAGAAGGAGCATCCGTTCAAGGAAATTATCGGAACTCTCCTCCAGGAACACAGCAATGTTCCTGAGAATGCCAGGGAAGAACTGCTGGAGATCCTTGATCTGATCCCTCTCGCTTACCGCAAAACCAATGCGATTTTTGGAACTCGTGAAAAGAAAGAACCGGGGGCTGGAGGCCTGTTTTCGATCTTTGTTTCCGACCTTTGCAAAGGGTGTGCGGAGTGCGTCGTCGAATGCGGCGATCATCAAGCTCTCGTGATGCAAGACGACAGCGAAGAACTCAACTCGCGCGTCATCGGTGCGACGACGTTCATGGATTTACTGCCGGATACTGAGCAGAAGTATCTCGGCATGTACGACAACCATGCACCACAGGATTCGCGGCCTGCCACGCTTCGAAATCATTTGATGGTCAAACGCAACTATCAGGCACTCGTTTCCGGCGATGGAGCCTGTGCTGGCTGTGGAGAGAAAAGCGTTCTCCGCGCTCTGGCAACTCTCACAGAATCATACATGCGACCGCTTTACCACGATAAAGCAGATCGGCTGCGGAAGAAGGCATCGTTGCTCGAACAGGAAGGCGTTGCTCGTTTCAATCAACTGGCTGAAACCGACCCTGAGCAATACGAACGTCTCAAACGTGCCGTGACTCACATCGTGATGGGGCTTGGCGGAGAGGATGACAAAGATACTTCGACTCGCATCGAGGCTTTCGGACCAATCTCGGATGAAGATGTTGTGAACGCGTTGGTCACCGTGATGAAGCAGGAGGCATACAACCATCGAGATCTTCAAGCGGTTGAAGGTGCAGACTTCGACGGCATGAGCGTGATGGCGATGGGTGCTCACACAGGATGTAATACGGTCTACGGTTCCACGTCTCCCTCGAATCCTCATCCGTACCCTTGGATGAACTCGCTGTTCCAGGATGGAGCGACAATCAGTTGGTTAATTGGTGAAAGCTTCATCGTCGAGCACGCCCGGAGATCCGTCATTCCTGAACGGTTAGTGGATGTCTTGCTTGATGGTCACGATGGAGGTTTTTCGGAAGCCGATTACTTCGATCTCAGCCACTTAACCGACACGTTGATGACAGACCAGGAAATCCGGGAACTTCCGAAAGTCTGGGCCATCGGAGGCGATGGCGGGATGGGAGACATCGGCTACCAGAACGTCTCCAAAGTCGTTCTACAGAATCGACCGAATGTACTGTTGCTGATGCTTGATACGCAGGTCTATTCAAACACTGGTGGTCAGAATTCAGACTCGTCTGTGCTGACCGGAGGCTTCGATATGAATCAAATCGGAGCAGCAACTCAAGGGAAATTGACCGAGAGGAAATCTGTCGCTGAAACGTTTACTTCCGGACACGGATCACCGTTCGTGGCTCAAATTTCGATGGCAGATCAAACTCGGTTCTTTAAGTCCATCCTTGATGCTCTCGAATATCGTGGAACCGCGTTCTTCCAATGCTTCACAACATGTCAGCCAGAGCATGGCGTTGGAGACGACGTGGCGACGATTCAAGCGAAACGTGTCCGCGATTCACGGGGGATGCCACAATTTGTCTTTAACCCACAATCGGGAGAGACTTATCAGGAAGCGATGGAACTCGCTGGCAATCCATCGCCAAATACTGATTGGCGGACCATCAAATCGAAATCGACCGGAAACAGCTATTCGTACACAGCCGCTCACTGGGCGTTTACCGAAGCGCGATTCCGCCGACACTGGAAGAAAGTCGCAGAAGCCGATGTGACCGACTTGGTTCATCTCGACGATCTTTTGGTGGGTCTCACTCAGAACGACGTTGTGAACCGACGTTTCGTTAATCCAGATTCACCAGCCTTCGTCCCGGACTGGAAAGTCTGGACCGAATCAGAAGACGACAACGGAAAGCCTTTCTATGCCGTTATGTCACGCCAAATGGTTCTCTTCTGCATCGAGCGCCGCAAAGCCTGGCGTCTCTTGCAAAGTAAAGCCGGGATTGAGAACAAAGACTATCTCGCTCAGCGAAAAGTGCTTGAGTTGCTCAAGAAAGGCGAAGTTGATCGAAACGAAGTCCACAGCCGCGGTCGCGAACTGCTTCTCTTCCAAGCGAAAAGCTCGAATCAGTCAGTGTCAAACGAAACTCAATCCATGAGATGATGACATTTAGAATATCGAGATGAGTTTTTGAGATTGGGTCCTCAGGGATTTGATCGAAAAACTTTCAGGGGGCTGCCTCTGCTATTAAACCAAGGTTTTTCAAGACTGCTTTCCGATGCCTACCGGCGATCACTACTCACTCATCATCCCACAGCAGCGTTTCGCATCAAACACTGAGGGAGTGCGGAAACGGCGCACAATGCGGTGCAAGCGCACCGACTTCATTGTCCTCGGAAACCGATTACTTGGTATCGGCCTCCGGTGTGATGCGTTGGTTCTTCGCGGAATTGAGGACATTGGCTTTCTCCCATGCTCTCACCCGGATTCGAGCTTGATCGAAAATACGTTCGTAGTTGCCCTTGAACAACAGCTCTTTTGCCTTGGGAGTTAACTCTGCCATTAAGGGAGCGTAGATGTCGTAAGGCTCCAGATATTTTTTCTGAGACTTTGGTGCAACGCTGTCGGTGCCGAATAGAAACCGCTCGGGATAACGGTTGATCAGGTCGGCTGTCGCTTTGACTGTTTCGGGTGTCCTGACAAGATACTTGGCCGTCTCGTCCCATGAAATATCAAAGCAGACATGTTTCATTTTGGGATTGCTCAACATACGCTCCACCATGGCAAGTTGATTTTCAACCGGACGAACCACGCGTCCCAAACCAACGTGTGCCCAAATGATCGTTGTATCCGAGTGCCGCAAGAATAATTCTTTCAGTTTCATGACTAGGTAAGGGTCCTGGTTCGGCAGTGGGAAAGGCATGTCAACATCGCAATGAAAGACAACGGGAAGACCGACTTCGCCCGCAAAATCGAGGATGCCTTCAAGTGCTTTGTTATTCACCGTTGCGACCTCGCCAGCCACTTTTGAAGAAACAAATTCCTTGTGGATCGAGAATTCTCCAATGCCCGAAAACACTCCGGGGAATGTCATTAACACACGCCGGATATGATCAGCTGCATACATGTCGGTCGGATTGAACCCGGTGATCATGGGATCGAAACGCAAGCGTTCTTCGGGTGTCAATGATCGGTATGCCATGGCAATCGCCGCATCCGTGAAGGAGTAATAGTAGAGGGGTGCGTCAGTCTGCGTGTAGTACGTCGGTGCAAAATCACCGGTGCTCGCGTGCATCCATTGTTGCTGCAAAGGGATGCCACACAACATCGAGCGTCCCACTTTGTCGCCCATGATTTCCAAGAAATCCCGGACGTCCGTGCCTTCTTGAATGTAATTGGTCAGGTGAAAGTGCGAGTCATGAAATAGATATCCGTCTGTCTCGGTCTGCGTCTCCTGTCCCACCGCTGTCGACACGACCAAAGTCGAAGTAAGCAATGATAAGAGAAGCCACTTCGATGTTCTGAGCAAAAGAATGCGATTGAAATTCATAGTTTGTACGCCCCTGATGAAAAAGCTTTCTTATTGCACACCAGCATGAACTCTGATCTGGGTGCCTCACCCATTATTGTCTGAGATGACGCTCGAGTGCAAACACGATTGGTGGCAACTCCGATACAACTGCCGCGTACCGGACCAGACAGCGTGAATTGCCCCACATGCCGCCGTCACACTAGCATTGAGTACAACGCAGGGCCTCGATATGCGAAGGGCCTATCCGCCGGCAGTATTGAACAGAGGCAATGCCAGGAAAGCCTGAATGATTGCCGCGTTGGCAATGTCGAGAAAAAACGCACCCACGAGTGGGACGATCAGGAACGCCTTCTGTGATGCTCCGAATTTTTCGGTCACGGCGTGCATATTGGCAATACCAACCGGTGTCGCCCCCAAGCCGAGCCCCGAGAATCCGGCGGCGATGACGGCTGCGTCGTAATCTCGTCCCATTGCTGGAAAAACAACATATAAAGCGAAGACAGCCATCACACCAATTTGCACAAGCAGGATCACCAGAAGTGGGCCGAATGCACTGCCGAGAGTCCATAGCTGAAGGCTCATCAAACTCATCGCCAGAAACAGTTGCAGGCTCACGTCACTACAGAGGCTGATCGAAGGTTTATGCAATTCAATCTTGAAGAAGTCGAGACCATTGGTGAGCACGATCCCCACAAACATGGCTGTCAGAAACCCGGGTAACGGCATTTCTGAGCGTTGGTCATACCAATGGTTCACAGCAGCTCCGGCAGCAATGCAAATAGCGAGAACGAAAATCGAGTCCAACATTCCGTTGAGCGTCACAGGAACGGCTTCACTCGTCTCTTCAGGGCCTGGGAGAAACGATTGTTTTTCAGCTTCGCCGGACAGATTGTTCTTTGTCGTGAGACGTCGCGCGATCGGTCCGCCAATGACGCCACCGGCAATCAAGCCTAATGTCGCGCAAGCCAATCCCAGTTCCAGTGCTCCGGGAAGACCTTGATCAGCAGCAAGCTGACCGTAAGAAATTGCCGAACCATGTCCACCCGCAAAAGCAATGCTCCCAGCAAGTAACCCGTAGGCAGGGGGCGCTCCGAAAGAAAGCGCAACAGCGACACCTGCGATGTCTTGCAGAATCAAGAATCCGATGGCACAGACCACCAGAATCGCCAGTGACTTCCCACCACTGATCAATGTACTGAACTTTGCAGACAATCCGATGGTGCTAAAGAAAACAAGTAACAGCGAGTCTCGCGGAGTCAAATCGAAATTGATCTGTCGATTGGACGTAAAGAAAACGATTGCAGCCACGACACTGCATAACAAGCCACCACTCACGGCCTCCGGGATATTGAAATTCCGTAGAAACGAAATCCGACTGGTCAAGAATCGGCCAGCATACAGCACGACCACAGCCACAATGATTGTCCCTGTGACATTGACATCGACGGAAATTGGATCATTCATGCGAAAACCGATCGAAGCTGTTTTAGAAAGACGTACCGAAGCCGGAGATGAGTATACTCAGCATGCCGAGCCAAGACCAAGGAACGACCGTTCGTTCATCAAGGTGAGCCCCAACCATCATTCTCGCAATCAACCCTCCCTGACACGGTTGAATTGCCATTCGCTGGAAGCCCATTCCGTTTTTTTTGCGTCAATACTCTGTTCTATACTTCATTCCCGTGGTTGACTTTGCCGATAATAACGATTGTAGCGGTGTGTTTCACGTCTTGCGCTCATAGTGCGCCAGCGCTCTCGCTCTTTCAGGATCAAGCTGCACGGAGAATTCATGTGCGTGATTCAGTGAGACGATTTTCCCGACTGGTCGTCGCTTTTCTTATCGGTCTGACTATCGCGAACCCGGCCTTCTCACAGGTCGAATTACCATCGCCGACAGTGCTCTCCGAACAACGTTCGTTGGAAATTCCTGGAGTTCCACCAAGTCCGGTCGAAGCCTTGGTCAACAATGATCCAATGCAGGCTGACCTGGTAGAACGGATTCAGCAACTGGAGCAGAATCAATCCAGGCTGGAGCAGCTTCTTCATAAACGCGACGAGCAATTTGGGGATGTTTTGTCGGGTGGCAATGAAGCAGCAGTTTCGCTCTGGAATACGCCAGACGTTGCAGCCGATGGCAATTTCGGAACTTTCGCACCCGGGGGCCGAGGATTCAAGTTGGCCAAAACTCGCCATGGCGAGATGAATTTTAGTGCTTGGACGTACGTACGATATCTGAATCGGAGTGGTCTCGATAAGACCTATACGGATGCGTTTGGCAGAACGTCGCTGGTGGATCAACGCAACGACATTCAACTGAATAAAGTGAACCTCTACTTTAAGGGTTGGATCTACGATCCAAAGATCCAATATTTGCTTTACGTATGGACGGCTAACACATCCCAAGGAGATCCTGCTCAAGTCGTTGTCGGAGGAAATTTGAATTATGCCTTTAGCGAGTTTCTCACCGTGGGCGGGGGCATCGACGCGTTGCCTGGAGTTCGCACGACACGAGGAACTTTTCCTTATTGGTTGAAAGTCGACCATCGTACCATCGCCGATGAGTTCTTCCGGCCCAGCTTCACCCAAGGAATTTGGGCCAAAGGCAAAATTGCTGAGGGTCTGAAGTACAAGTTGATGCTGGGAAATAATCTGAGCCAGTTGGGAGTCAACGCGGCAAAACTCGACGAAATCCTGGACACCGTCTCTGGATCAATTTGGTGGATGCCATCCACGGGCGAGTTCGGACCATTGGGTGGGTATGGCGATTTCGAATCACACCAGAACCTAGCAACTCTCGTCGGCTTGAGCATGACTCACAGCACTGAGGATAGACAGAACCAGCCTGGAACCGAAGATCTCAATAATACGCAACTCCGATTGTCGGACGGGACAATTATCTTCAGACCAGATGCCTTCGGGACAGTAGGTCGAATCAACACGGCAACTTACGAAATGTTGTCGATCGATGCAGGGTTGAAGTATCGCGGTCTTGCAATTGAGGGCGAGTACTATTTCCGGTGGCTTAATCAGTTTAAAACCGAGGGTGTCGTGCCAGTGACATCTCTGTTTGATCATGGATTCCAGGTGCAGCTCTCGGCGATGGTGATGCCGAAGACACTACAACCTTATGTCGTCGGGTCTTACATTTCTGGAGAATATGGCACTCCTTGGGATCTTGGCGTGGGCCTGAATTGGTTTCCAAAACAAGAACGTCTATTCAGAATCAACAGCGAATTGCTATATCTTGACAACTCTCCTGTTGGCTATGCCTCCGTCCCATTTGCCGTTGGTGGTAAAGGACTTGTCTTCAACATGAACGTGGAACTTGTTTTCTGAAACGACAATCCACGCGACTTCTTCGACCATGACAGGGGAGGCGGAAAATGATTGGCTCCGTAGTCCACATGATCGGGCAGCCTGTGCTCACCGATGTCTACACCCAATCGAAACATCGAGAACAAAACTCTTCCACCGGCCCGTCTGCTTCAAAACCAAAACCTTAACTCCCACTTCTCAGGGTCAACGACCTAACATTTCGGGTTTTCGTAAGATTCTCTCACGACTCGCTCTCAGGGTAGTTGTGGGAACTCACCTGATGAGGTCAGTTCTTCTTGGTCGGCTCTGCCGGACCGAAGTGGGACACGCTTTGTCCAGCGATGGGGGAGCTTGTAGCCAGCGGTAATGTCCAGCCATTGCTCATCAAATCCGACAATGATTGAAATCAGTAAACTCCCGACACTGACCGTAACAGTCTCCGGTCTCGACATCTCAAAACCTGATGTAAACACTGGTCAAGTTCTCTCTTCAATCTGGTTCCATAGATCAACGGCACCACCAAGGAACCCAAGAACGTAGTTGTACTCGTCATCGTGTTCACATCCGAAACATTCACTGAAATAATCCTCATAAACGCCACGGGGTGTCTCGTTGACACCCTCGGCGGTGTGAGCGAGTTGGTCACTCCAAGTGTCACTCGATCATGTTGTTACAGAGACGGTACGGATCGTATCTGACGACTCACTCGGCGTGGGGGGAGGCTGAGGTCGACCGTCTGCGAACGTCGAAGACCACTGTTTTGACCAATCGAGAACACCCGGGGGGGAAGCTAGACATTTACGCATCGGTCGAGTTTTTAGACCTCACACGCGTTACCGCCGTTTGTTTTTGGCAAATGACCGGGTGTCTTGCAGGTGATGCGCCTCAGCGATTCTGCTGCTGTGCCCATTCAAGAGTTTGGCACGTGGTCTAGAAATCTCGCCCTGCAACTCCGTTCGTAGAGATCGTGCCAGTTTACTTTGTCAACAAACTCGGCAACCATAAACTAAACGCGGGGACAAATGTGATTAACAGCAATGTGATCAGCAGAGGAATCAGGAAAGGAACAGTACCGCGAATCACCTGCTGAACCGAACTACCCGTCACGGAACTCAATACATACAACACCAGTCCCACTGGTGGAGTCAACAGGCCAAGGACCAGGTTTAAGATCATCACGATGCCCAGTTGCAAAGGGTCGATGCCGAACTCCAGGGCAGCTGGCAGCAACACCGGAACTGTGATCAACAACCCCGCCACCGGTTCGAGAAGCATTCCCGTCACCAGCAAGGCAACGTTGATCAATAATAGAAACACATAAGGATTATCGGTCAGCCGCAGCATCGCTTCCGTGACCGCTTGAGGCCCCTGTTCTCTGGCAATCACCCAGCCGAACAGTCCCGCCGCTGACACGATGAGCATGATCGATCCGGTTGTCGAGGCGGTCTTCACCAGCACGCCGTGAAACTCCCGGAAAGACAGTGACCGGTAACAGGCGCTCAGAAACAACACCCACATGACCGCAGCAGCAGCTGCTTCTGTCGGAGTAAACACGCCCCCCAAAATCCCGCCCAGAATAATGACGGGCGTCAACAGCACGGGAAGCGCAGCCCCAACGGCTGTCTTGAGGGGAATTCGCGGAGCAGCGGCTTCCTCACGCACTGGATTGCGGCGAGCATTCACGAACACAAATACGCACAGAATCGCCGTGAGCACCAGAGCCGGCAGTACGCCAGCAAGGAACAGTGAACCGACCGAAACTCCCGCCGAAACGGCATACACGATCGCGGGAATACTGGGCGGCATAATCGGACCGATCAAAGAAGATGCTCCCGTCAGTCCCAGAGCGAAACGTTCGTCGTAGCCGCGTTTCTTCATCGCTGGAACCAGCACAGACCCCAGACCTGCCGCGTCGGCAATCGCCGCTCCGCTCATCCATGAAAACATCAGGCTGCTGAAGACGTTGACGTACCCCAGACTGCCCGGAATTCTTCCCAGCAGGCTGAGCAACATGCGAAACAGTCGATCTGCCAGTCCACCTGCATTGCTCAGGTAACCGGTCATCACGAACAACGGCACCGCCAGCAGCGGGAACGAATTGATTGTTGCCATGCAGCGCTGCAGAGCGACTCCCAACGTGATGTCCGGAGACCACGCGACATACACCAGACACGGCAGCAGCATACTAATGGCGACCGGGACTCGGATAAATAGCAGCACAAGCATGGCAATAATTAACGCCGCCAGAATCATTCGCTCTGCTCCATTTCGAGATGTAACGCTTCCTCTTCAGCAATGCCCTCATGCACGCTCGGGCGCCCCGTGGCCAATACCTGGAGCAGGTTCACAACAGAGTGAATGGCCATTAGCAGCAACCCCAAGTCGACCGCGCCATACCACCAGCTCATGGGAATTCCCAGCGAAGGTGATCCCACTTTGCCCACATACCACACAAAGCGGATGCCACCAATTAGCAACAGTAGGCACGTCCCTGCCACGATTCCGTGACTCAGACATTCCAGCCACAGTTGTCCGCGAACGCTCAGTCGTGGCGACAACACGTCGACAGTAATGTGCCGGCCTTCTGCCATTACAAAGGCAGCCGACATGAAGGTCATCCAGATCAAAGCCAGGCGAGCTACCTCTTCGCTCCACGGAAACGGAGCCCCGAAGAAATAGCGGGCGAAGACCTGAGCACCCATCGTGGCCAAAATTACAAATAGAAACAGGGCCGCCAGAGTTTTTTCTCCAAGGCTCATCCAGTGGACAAAACGTGAATACGGCAACGCGGTTGCGGATTCGGTGCCTCGACCCTCGTCTGGCGCGGGATCTGTGAAATTTGAATCGTTGGCTGCGTTCATGGCTGTTGACTTTCAACAGGCTCGGAGGTGATGCGGTTGTACAACTCGCTGAACGCGAAACCGCTTGAAAAATGTTCGCGCGCCCGAAGTCGAAAGGCGTCGACATCTACGTCTTCAATGATTTGCATTGTGCCATCTTTTCGCCATTCTTCAATGAGCCTCTCTTCGTCCTCAACAGTGCCGCGGTAAACTTCTTCGCCCAGTTCCTGAACCACTTTCAACAACGCAGCCTGCTGATCGGTGTCCAGTCGTTGCCACGCGCGTTCATTCATCAGAATCTGAACCGAAGACTGAATGTGACCGGTCAGATTCAGACACTTCTGCACTTCGTGAAATCCCATTGCTTTGATCACAGGAACGGGATTTTCCTGGCCATCCGCAATTCCCTGCTGCAGTGCCAGATAGACTTCGCCGAAGGAAATTGGCATTGGGCTGGCCCCCAAAGCTGCTCCGGAAGCCTGCCACACGCGGGCACCGGGAAGCCGCAGGCGAAAACCGTTTAAGTCGTCCGGATGGCGAATCGGAATGTTCGAAGTGATGTGTCGAGCCCCATACGCCCACGTGTCCAGAACACGCACGCCGTAACGCTTGCGGAGTTCGTCCCAGTGCGGCGCCATTTCTTCGCCACGAGCCGTCTCCAGCATGTGATCAAGATCGCGGGATGAGAACGCGGCATCCAGGACTCCCAGCGGAGGATGCCACATCGCAAGAAACGAGGGACCGGAGATCGCCAAGTCCAGTTCGCCCGCCACCAGTTGTTCCAGCAGTTCGGCTTCGCTGCCCAGTTGAGCCGCCGGATAGACGGTCACATTCAAATCGCTGGTGGCCTGCTGCAGTCGTTCAGCCAGATGAGCCGTCCCGTACGCATGCGTAGGCGCACTGACTTCATACACATGAGCCATCTTGAGTCGCCGCGGTTTGTCGGACGCATCCTCCGACTGGCAACCGCAAATCGCGATCACCAACATCGTCAATATTCGACAATGCCACAACAGGTTTGGTGAGCATTTTCGATTCATTCACATTCTTCCGGAAGTATTTGGAACGAGGTTAAGCATGGAGCTTACCGAGTGATCGGTCGCTGAGCAATGAATTTCAAGTTTGGCAGAAGGCCCGAATCATTTCACCTGTGGTCCAGCGATCACGCAAGAAAAACAAGGGAAGAGAAACTGTAGTACTTCGAATAAGAGTTTGCATGTCATTTAAGACACAATTTTCTGGATGACATTTCCAGCCACATCTGTCAGCCGAAAATCTCGACCATTGTGTCTGTAGGTCAGGTTTTCGTGATTCATGCCCAGCAGATGTAGAATCGTTGCATGAAGATCATTCACACTCACGCGATCTTCGACTGCTTTGTGACCGATTTCATCTGTTGCACCATACGAAGTTCCCCCTTTAATCCCCCCGCCAGCCATCCAGTAAGTGAATGCATGTGGATTATGATCACGTCCTGGTTTGGCTGATTTTTGAGCAACAGGAAGTCGGCCAAACTCGCCTCCCCAGATCACAAGCGTCTCGTCCAAGAGTCCCCGTTCATCGAGATCGTTTAATAAGCCAGCGATTGGTTTGTCGGTTTCGCCCGCAAAGCCAGAATGGTTTCCAACAATATCGTTGTGCCCATCCCAGCTACGTTGGTTTTCCATTCCTCCAGAGTAAATCTGCACGAAACGCACACCTCGCTCGACCATTCGTCGAGCAATCAAACATTGCTTTGCGAAGTGATCGCATTTTTCGTCGCCAATGCCGTACTGCTTATGAATATGTTCCGGTTCGCGACCCACATCGAGTGCTTCGGGAGCGGCAACTTGCATTCGGTAGGCGAGTTCAAAACTTTCTAGCCGTGCTGCGAGATCGCGTTCCGCTGCATGTTGCTCTAAATGCTGGCGATTCAAATTTGCCAATAGATTCAGCTGCGCCCTTTGGCGCGATTCATTCAGATCACTCGGAGGAGTCAAGTTATCGATAGGAGCCCCTTGAGGCTTCAGCCAGGTTCCTTGATAGACACTTGGTAAGAACCCTGCTCCCCAGTTCAACGAGTATCCTTTCGGAAGCCCGCGCCCCTTCGGGTCAGACATCACCACAAACGCAGGGAGATTCTGACTTTCGCTGCCCAGACCATAGGTGACCCAGGAACCGACACAAGGATGCCCCATACGAGGGACTCCGGTATTCATCATAAACAGGGCAGGGCTATGGTTGTTAGACTCTGTATGTCCCGAGTGAATGAATGCCATCTTGTCGACATGCTGCGACAGATTTGGAAAAATTTCCGATACCCATTTTCCGCTCTCACCATGCTGACTGAATTTGAATGGCGACTTCATTAACGGACCGACAGAGTTTGCGAAAAATCCGGTAAATCGATCAAAACCTTCGAGCTCGACTCCGTCACGTTTCTCAAGTTCTGGCTTGTAGTCCCAGGTGTCGACATGGCTGGGACCACCGTTGATAAACAACCAGATCACGCGTTTCGCAGACCCGGGGAAATGAGAAGTTTTCACCGCGAGTGGATTCGAATTATTAGCTGCCTGGACAGGATTCATCAGCCCTTCATCCTGCAGCAGCGCAGCCAGACCAAGGATTCCTGCGCCAGATCCCGCTCTGCGGAGGAGGTCTCTGCGGTCAAGCCAGTCCAGTTCAAACATGATTTTATTCCCGGTATTTAACACTATTCCACAAAGACGAATTCGTTGAGACTGAATACTGTTTGGCAGAAATCTGTGAGTGCGAGTTTATTTGCATCATTCATTGACTTGCCGTCTGCGACGTATGATGCCGATTGTGATGTCATAAATTCTGTGGCTGCATCTCGTTCAATTTGAGTCGGTTTTCTAGAGATCGCTCGCAGGTAAACTCCAGCAATGAGGTCGTCACTGCTTCTTTCCTGAACGATTTGAGCGAAGCTGGTTGCATACTTGCGCACATGCGGGCTATTCATAAACAAGAGGGCTTGTGAGGCAATTGTTGTACTGGGCCGCTTGCCAACACTGGCGAGTGGTTCTGGAGAGTCAAAAATCTGCATCATCGGAATCAGCTTGCTGCGTTTGATCATAAAATAGATGCTGCGTCTCTGGTGTGCTTCATCGAGAGTGCCAGGTCCGAATGGAGTTCGGTCGAGTTGGTTTCCGACCAGGAGCATCGAATCGCGAATCACTTCTGCTTCCAGTCGACGCGGCTCTCTTCGCCAGTGGAATCGGTTATCTGGGTCGATACTCGAACGCATTTCGTCATGGGCCGAACTTTGCTGATAGACAGCGCTGAGCATGATGAGCTTGTGAATTGGTTTGAGTTTCCACTCTTCCTCAATCAGTCGTTGAGCTAACCAATCCAGTAGTTCGGGGTGGCTCGGCAATTCACCCTGCTTTCCGAAATCATTCGGAGTTGAAACAATCCCGCTGCCCATGTGGTGTTGCCAGAGGCGGTTCACAATCACACGTGCCAGCAGGTGGCCCGCCCCCCCTTTCGCATCAGTCATCCAGTTGGCAAGTTTTCGACGTCGGAAGCTTGTGTGCCAACCATCAGGGACGTTGACACTCCACTCAGTTTCAGGCACGTTGGGGCTTGTGAGAATTTGAAGAAATCCGGGTTCAGCCGTCCGGATTTTTTGTGTGGCATCGCCTCGTTTTAAGTAGAAAGTTTCTTTGTAGAAATGCGGAAATCCACGACCATCTGCATGATGCTTCAGTGGTTTTACTCCTTCGCTGGAGACCATGACTGTCGTCAGTTTGGGAGTCGGTTTCGATTGTTTGTGTGCTGCCACAGCGGCGGATAACTTTTGCCATTCGGGATCAATCGTGCGATACCAGGTGAGTAATTTCTCTCGTTGCAATTTATCAGGAGTCACACCTGATGAAATCAACTGTTGCAACTCGGCCAGAGCTTGAGGTATTGATGAAGCATCAAATGCAATTCCTTCCTTTGCGTTACTGATCGAAAGCCGTGTGCGACCGATGTTGTGCTTGTTATTGACATTGAAATCCATCGTGACTGTCAGTCGCGTGCCAGCATCGAAACCGACCGGTTCTGCAAAGTCAAAAATGGCTGCATGGTCTTTGCCGAATTGGGGATCGACTGCCCAGCCCGTGTTTTTGGTTGCATCAATTGATGCAGCGATGGACAGATTGGAATTGTTTTGTTGAAACGTTGCTCGTGGATTCGTTAGCTTCACTGTGACTGGTTTTGAGTCACCCGAAATCGGTTCGACAACAACTGTGATTGTGCCGAGTCCCATGTTCCCGTTACCAGCTCGGCCTGGACCTCCTTTGACCATCGATTCATGAGAGAGTGCTTCCAGTCGCAGGGATCGGATGTCGCGAAGTTGAGTCTCGATTGTAAAGGTGTATGTGTCAAAATCGGGATTTGTTCCTGTGGCAAGAATCGACTCATCGGGCTGCACGGTAAGCGTCGCTCCGCCTGCCGATTTCGCATCAGTAACATGCAGTATCAGCCATTCTGGTGTTGACGACGTCTTCAATTCTTCCGCTGCTTTTGTTGTCATCCAGTTGTCGAATCGCTTTCCGAGTTCCTGGCTTTCGAATTCACTGAGACGCTTCACGAGTGGTAGATGGGCGGTCTCCCAGTCTTCGAGTAGCCGTTCTGTTTCTTCGGGAGCGAGATCGACCTGAGTATGGCTGCGAATTGTCGAGCCGAATGTCGAGACAAGACGATAGTAATCTGCCGCAGGAATCGGATCGTACTTGTGATCATGACAACGCGCACAGCCAATGGTGATGCCCAGCATCGCAGTCCCCATGGTGGAAACCATGTCATCGAGTTCATCGTACCGGGCTGGTTCAAATTCTTTTTCGGTGAGCTGTGTTGGAAAGACACCCGCTCCAAGAAATCCGGTTGCCATGAGTGCCAGAGGATCATCGGGTGCGATTTCATCTCCAGCAAGCTGCCACTGGATAAATTGATCGAAAGGCATGTCCATATTAAACGCCCGAATGACGAAGTCGCGATAGTGGTAGGCAAAGTCGCGGTTGTAATCCTGTTCGAAACCATGACTCTCTGCGAATCGGGCAATGTCTAACCAGTGACGCGCCCAACGCTCACCAAAGTGCTGACTGTTGAGAAGGTCATCCACCATTTTTTCGTACCAATCTTCCGACGGTTCCTCCATGAACCGTGCAAGTTCCTCCGGTTCTGGTGGAAGACCGGTCAACCCGAAATACGCACGGCGAATCAGTACTCGTCGATCCGCCAAGCCATTTGGTTTTATTTTCTGCGATTGCAATTCTGCAAGGACAAATCGATCAATGTCTGTCTTGCACCATTCGTCTTGAATGTCTGGTGGTAGAGTTGAAAGCAGTGGTCGAAACGACCAAAAGTCACGAGCATCATCGGAAATCGTACGTTCGGTCCAGTCCTTGAGATCTTCGGAGCCTTCTACAAGCGGCTGATCGTAGGGAGCTTCGAGGTCAATCCATTTTGCGATGGCAGATATTTCAGCAGCCGGGAGTTTCTCCTCATCATAGGGCATATGAGGTTTCTCATCGTGGGTAAGTAGCCGGTACAGGCGACTCTCCTGAGGCTTCCCAGGAACAATCGCGGCTCCCTTCTCACCTCCTTTAAGAAGTCCCTCGCGCGTGGCAATATTGAACTCACCTTCAAGCGTCTCTCCACCGTGGCAATCCACACATCGATCCAGAAGGATCTGCCGAACTGACTCTTTGAACAGCGCAATCCCGGCCTGAATCTTTCTCGCATGCTCGACCGTTAGTTTTGGTTTTTCGGGTGCGACTTTGTCGTCCGCATCCAGGCAGAGTACGAAACTCAAAACGATGAAGAGAAAGCAACAGAAACGAAGGTACACGAAAACCGCCTCTCTTATTTTTATCGTCGAGGTTTACTCAACCAGTTCCAGCAACTGTTTGGAGTCTCATCGACTAGACTGTAAGTGTCGCGATCAAGACGCTCCAAGAACAGCCCTACCACAGATAATGAGAACTTGATCACCGAACAAAGTATCATCTTCGAGAATCTTTCCTAACAATTACGGAAGCGGTTGTGTGATCGATTTGAGTTTGAGTATTCCCCTTTGAGGTCATCGCGATGGACATCGAACAACCACATGAACTTCTGGAATATCTGCGTCAACACGGACATACGACCCCGACCGAATCGGTCGAAGTCGAGTGTCTTGCGGGGGGAGTTTCCAATCGCACGGTGCTGGTTCGTCACGAGAACAAGCCCGATTGGGTCGTCAAACAGGCGTTGCCCAAACTTCGCGTAGAGGTTGACTGGTTCTGCGATCCCGTCAGGATCCATCGCGAAGCGGCAGGATTGCGAGCCTTGCAGCGAATTCTCCCCTCCGAACAAATCCCGGAGTTTGTGTTTGAGGATGAAGAGTTTCATCTGTTCGGAATGACCGCCGTTCCCGAGCCGCACGACAACTGGAAAACGCTTTTATTGGCAGGGAAGATCGACGAGAAACTGATCGAGCAATCTGCCGAGATGCTCGCCGCGATTCATGCTCACACGGGACTGGAGGCAACCGAGTTGAGCCGCGAATTCGGGGATCGTTCGTTCTTCGAGGCCTTGCGACTCGAACCGTATTACGGATTTTCGTCGGAACAGGTCTCGGAAGCGAAACCGTTTCTGAGTCGGTTGTTGGAAGAAACCCGTTTGGGACAACAGACTCTCGTACATGGAGATTACAGTCCGAAAAACATTCTTGTGCATGGTGACAAGTTGATCCTGCTCGATTACGAAGTGATCCATTGGGGTGACCCCAGTTTCGATTGCGGATTCTTTCTGACGCATTTGCTCAGCAAGGCCCATCACGTGAACGAGCAGCGCGGTCCATTTCTGTCCGCCGCGAAATTATGGCTGGACGGGTATCTCACAAAAACCAGACACCAACCTTGGGCGGATGGTCTTGAAACTCGTATCGTTCGACAGACGCTCGGATGTCTCCTGGCCCGCGTGCGGGGGCGGTCGCAACTCGAATATCTCAGCGAGGATGAGCGAACTCGACAAGCGTGCGCGGTTGTGGAACTGATGCGCGATTCCTGCGATACTTTCGGCACCCTTTGCCAACGTTTTACCAAATTGATCAGTTAGCAGCCTGTGGGATATTTTCAGGCTGCACGCAGTGGTCAGAAAATATTCAAGATTCCTTCATGACAACCATCAAATCTTTTAAGGCCATTGAAATCCTCGATAGTCGAGGACGTCCGACGCTCAAAGTGACCTGTCGACTCTCCGATGGAACAGAGGCGTCGGCATCGGTTCCGTCCGGCGCATCGACCGGAGAAGCAGAAGCGATCGAACTTCGCGATGGCGACCCTGATCGCTATCGAGGCCTCGGGTGTCTGTTTGCGGTCTCAAACGTCAACGAGACCATTTCCCGACAAGCGGTTGGCAAGGTGTTTTCGTCTCAGCAGCAGTTCGACGAGTTTCTGATCGATCTCGACGGCAGCCCGAACAAATCGAATCTTGGCGCAAATGCGATTCTCGGCTGTTCCCTGGCGTATTGTCGAACCATAGCGCAGCAGAAAGGTCTTCCACTGTACCGTCATTTCGCCGAGGTGTCCGGCCTGACGACAACTCGTCTGCCTCAGCTTTCAATCAACCTGTTCAGCGGTGGAAAACATGCCGGGGGACAGGTTCCGATCCAGGACATTCTCATCGTTCCAATTGCCGATTCGGTCGGGCAGTCGTTGGCGATGACTTACGAAGTCTATCAGACCGCTGCGGATCTGTGCGGAGAACGGTACCAGACTCGGCTACTCACCGCCGACGAAGGAGGGCTTTCTCCACCCTGCACCAACTGCGAAGAGATGTTAGATCTGGCCGTGGAAGCGATCGCACGAGCCGGTCTGACTGACCGTGTGAAACTTGCGCTCGATGTGGCCTCCAGTCATTTTGAGCAGGATGGGTCGTATTATCTCGACGGACAGATTCTCTCAGGGGAAGAGATGGTTGAGCGGCTTGCTGTATGGATAGGAACTTATCCCCTGATTAGTGTCGAAGATGGCTTAGCCGAGGAAGACTGGTCGCACTGGTCGTCGTT
>DAOUPA010000503.1 GCA_030626405.1 Planctomicrobium sp. | reverse complement strand
GGCACCAAAACCCCGCGACTCAAACCACCTCTTCCAGATCCAAACGCATCAGACGCGAAGTGAGGGCTGACTTCCGCCGTGCACCAGCACCGTTAACCAGTACAGGCTCTGCCTACCGACATGTCGGCAGGCAAATACCCAGCGGAAGTCCTTCCGTCCTCGGGGAACCAAGCGGAAGTTCTTCCGCCCCCAGTGGGAACCAATCTTCGTGTTTTTACAGCCAAATCTCACTCGATTGTCCAAAAGCGGAAGGAAGGAAGTGGTTTTAAAAATTGTTAGCGACATGTTCTGCGCGATGATTACACCGCGAGCTGGGGGGTGGGGTGGTCAAAGGACCCACTATTTTCCAGTGGGGTTTTTGCGTAGATGATCATGACTGTTCACGTCAAACGTGTAAGAAAATAAGGCATAGCCAAGCAAGCGACCAAATCTCCGCTGACTACGCCTCCACACGTGGGTGGGTCCAAACTCTCACCTGCTTCAATTAGCGGCTGCAATCAACCGCTCGACAAGATCCGGATTCCTCTGAACAACAGCCCTCGCTGCTTCAGGGCGTGGCCTTCCAGTCGCTTCCATTTCGGCCCGGATTGCTGCGTCGTATTCCGCTCGCAGTCGGTTCAAATTTGGATTGATTCGTTATTCTTGTGGTCGCATGGTAGTTCCTGGAAAAAAGAAAGTGTGTACGTTGTTGAGTCACAGCACAGAATTTCTTTTCAAGTCAAGCGGTCCGTTGTGAGTGTCCTTTCTGTGTCCGCAGTACACATATAAACAATATTCCAGCGGTCGGTAAGAGATTGCTTGGTCGTTATCGCTCACCGACCGTTCTTCTTCGTGCTGAAACTCACATCAGTTTTCAAAGCCGATCTTGATGATTTCATCCGGGACGATCACGATGAAATCGCAGCCTTTGATTTTCTCGCCGCTGTCGGTTTCTCCTGTGAGGCAGAGTTCGCCGAAGTCAATGTCCTCTCCAAGGCTCTCTGTTTCGAGTTGGCAGACCAGATCGACGAGTCCATCATCGTTGACATCCTCCTCGTGAGCCATGATTTTTCCCTGACCACGCACTGCCACTTCAGCCCCTGCAAGCTCGACAGTTGCCGGGTCAATCATGGTTGCGTCAAAGTCTGCAGTGGAGAAGATCGCCACGGGGATGACTCCTTTGGAGTCAGGGTTGATGGGGTTGAGGTCGTCCCCCGGCTTGATGTCAATTTCCACTTGGATCACCGGATCCGGTACGAACGCGAGACTCGAAAAACCGGAACCCGCAGGCATGATTCCTTTCTCTGTTGCAACACCTGTGGCGGGATCGATTGTTACAAGGATCCGGGTCTTTTTGTGCAACTCCAGAACGATGAGCAAGGCCCACAGTTCGCCTGTATCTGGATTCGTCGCCTGAGCACTGAAGCTGGCGACGTTGTAACCCGCCAGTGTCACAGGTGTCGTTGATAAGAAATCGCCGTTGGCTGGATCAATTTTGTACAGTTCGTCCACCGGGATGAGTGAGTTGTGGCCCCCGTACAGAGAACTGCCAACAAATGCCAATCCCCTGACCCAACGATTTGTCGTCCCAACGTAGATGCGGAACCCATCAGTCGTCACAGCTGCCAAGTTTCGACTGATATCGCTGGTTAGGAACGCTCCAATCACTGGATCGTAAGTCGCTGAATAAATCTCGTTCGTGGCAAATCCAGACAGTGGAATATTTGTTACGGAAAGTGTGTCGAGGTCGATTCTTTCGAAGAGCGCATTAGATGCAGGATATCCTGTCCAGTGGTACATGAAACCATCGTCAGGGTTATACGCAATCACTTGTCCGCCGTTATTGTCGTTGAGGGCAAGGACCGGCGTGACGGAGGCGTCGGTTTGGCTGATGACGTGCAAGGTGGCGCTGGGGGAGCCTCCGCGGCCCGTGACACCGTAGAGTTCAGCGGCTTGACTGGCGGAGCCCAATATGGACATTCCGCAGACGAGTAATAACGTAAGTGCGTTGCGTTTCATGATCGTTCTCCGTTGGGGATGCAGGCCGGGTTGATTTTTTGTGTGATCGCGTGGCGTCCTACTGTGTCGGACCCCAGGGCGGTTGTCATCTATTCGTCGGAATCAGCAAACAGGCTTCCCCTCGACGGTTTCGACGTTTGCCGACTCTGCCATGCCCACAGATCATTCCCGCCTGGTTGATGGCGTCGACTCCCAGGATCTCCCACGGCTCGTCTCCTTCAGAGAGCCGGTTCAGATCACTCAGTTCGCCACTGGCGTAGAAACCGGGAAAGGTGCCCGATTTTGCGTGGGCGTCGCCAACGACCTGCATTAAGCCGTCGACAGTGGCAATTCCGTTCCCGTGAGCGGTATTCAGAAATGAGAATTCTTTGACAAGGTCGATGGAGCCTCCTGATGCGGGCCAAATGACTGCCCGAGCGTAATGGCCGAACGTCGCCGGCTCTAATCCATAACCAAGCAGGTTGCCGCCATTGTCGATCTGCATATCGCTAAATCCGATGATGACTTCCGGACTCGGATTGCTACGTGTCGAAATCTGAAGCTGCCCGTTGACGAACGTTCCAATTGCCGGGATTTGTTCCATGGAGAGGTCGTTGTCCAGGTAGATAACTCCGGCGATCTCTTCGTAGTCGTTGACATCGTAGGCATAAAGCTGCGTGCCGTTGGCATCGACAAGCGAAGTCGTGGCGAGGATTGTTCCGTCACTCGCCATGTCCCACATGACGTGACGTCCCACAACCTGAAAATCACCTTGCGCGTCGGGATTGTTGAGCCGTGCGGACGAGGACGCCGCCTGTAATACAACAAACGTGCCATCGGGAAGTAACACGGCGGGAAAATGATCGCCGTCTGTTCTTCCACAGATGGCGCCTGCGGAATTAACATCCAGGCCGTGATGCCAGAACCAAAGGCTGAGGTCTTCTATCTCAACTTGTCCGGTTGCGTCCACTGTCCAGCAGTACGCCCGGTCGCCATCCAACGGGTGACTGTGATAACCTACTACATGGACTTCGCCAGCGAGCCCGAGGTCCGAGATGCTATTCAGGACGCCATAATGGCTTCCATCCCCGTCCGGCGAAGGTAGGGAAACGATGGTGTAAGCGGCGATGTTCGGTTTCTTCTTCGCTTCAGCCAGCGTGAAGCAGAGCAAACAAGCTGCGGTGACGACCGCCAAAGTGCCGATTGTACGTTTGTAAGATTTCATGGTTGAATCTCCTTTTGTCATTCTCATCCGCGTCGTACAATAAAAAAGCCGTCTGCCGGGGCGCGGATTGTCTCCCCCGGTTGGATGGCTCCATGCGGCCGGTGAGAGTGGTTTCACGACAGTCGCTCACCGGCCGGTTTTTCTTTCTATTTCATCTCGCCTGAGTCGCTCACTACCGTGTCTGGCTATTCTCGCCAGCCCAAAGTGATCAAGTGGCAGTTAAAGATGACGTTGTCATCTGGACAGAGCGAATCGTCGACCAGGACGGTTTTGCTGCGAAGTTCGGCGGTCATCTGATAAATCCCGTCATACCCTGTAAAATTGTCTCAGTGCGAAATCACAAAATGAGTACCGTCGGGGGACCAATGGCTGATTCCCCAAGAGGTGCTCGGTGTGCGGCGCAGCAATTTGGTGTTGTCTGTCATCAAGTCATAAACAAAGTTACCTCTGTGACTGACGTAGCTAATGCGTGTGCCGTCGGGCGACCATTCGGGCCAGCCGATTCCTTGGTCGCTGTCGAGCAGTAACAGCGCTTCGGCCAGCAATGTATGGGGATCAGTGACGGCCGACAGATCGACGATCCAAATCGCCTGCTCATACGGGTCGGCCTCCCAAAACCGCACACCGAAAGCAAAACTCGATTGGTCGGGCGACCAAGAGTGGCCGGCCACTTCGCCTTGGGAGGTAAATCCCGAGGCATCGACGCCCAATTCCGTGCTGAGGTCGGCAACAAACGTGAGCGATCCGGGAACGCTTCCGTTCACACTACCGGCGGCGTCATACTCGACTTCCACCACGTACAGCCCCGCTTCGCTGACCTCGGTCGGCTGCCCCGCCCCATCGAGCAGCCAGCGTTCGCCGATGAAGGAGACGGAAAGATCGTCGGGTGTCCAGACCAGCGGCGAGAGGATTTCCAAATCCGCTTCCGCAACCAATGAAACCATCACGCCCGATTCGCTGCCGACCCACCCTTCGACGTACTGGCGGCCGTTGGGATATTGTGAAGTGACTGGGCCCCAATCTCGGTAGGTGAACCACCGCTCGCCGTCGTGCGTCGTCTGGCTGGGATCGCCGAACGTGTCTGTTGGCGCGTTGGGGAATTCGACGTGATTTGATCCGTCGGAATCCATTTGCCAGACCGCGTTGTCGTGATAGAAATAGACCAATCCTCCAGGAACGGCGTCCTTATCTCTACCTGGATTGTGGTTTGGTTTGTGATCGGCACGGGTGATGGCAAAACAGAGCAGGCAGGCCGCGGATGCGACTGCTAAAGTACAGGTTGTTCTTTTCCAGAATTTCATAATTACTCTCCTGTTGTTGGTTTCCTCCGCAGCCTACAATCAAAAAACCGTTCACCGGGGCGCGGATGATCTCCTCGGTCGAATGGTTCCAGCGGCCGGCGAGAGTGGTTTGGCGACTGTTCCTCACCGGCCTTTTTTCTGTTTGTCGTCAACTTGTTTTTAGTTTTTTTTGATCGTTTAGCTATTCCATTTTATATCCCGCAGATGCGTCCCATATTTTCGTTGAAGTGGTGCTTGCCGAAGCGAGACGCTTTCCGTCTGGACTCCATGCCACTGTTTTCACTGCATGATCGTGTCCTCTTAAAGTT
>DAOUPA010000587.1 GCA_030626405.1 Planctomicrobium sp. | reverse complement strand
GTTGCCAGCGAGGCAAAATGTCGCCTGGGTGGTCATCTTTTCGAACCGCTGAGCTAAAAAAACGAAACTGAGCTGGTTCGCCGACGACCAGACCGATTTTCCCCGACGGAACGTCGACTTCCGTCCCCTCTTCCATTCCTTGAGGCACGACGCAAAGTGCGTTCAGTGGTCGCGCCATCCCAGGTATCGCCAATCCTGCTGTTTCAATCCCAACGTAATACGAGCGAGCCGTTCCGCCTCGAATCCGAACACCTCCTTGCGATTTGGTCCAGCCATAGTAAGCGGCTCCTCGCGCGACGGCATGGTCGAGGTCCCGTTCGCCAGCGAGAGGTTTTGGTGGAGTCTCTGGAAACCAGCTTGAGAGAACGGACATCAGTCGGTCTGTGAATGCGGAAGCTTTGAAGACACCTCCATTCACGAGAATGTCCGTAGGTTGAATCGGTATGTCGGAATCAGAATGTTTCGTGAGGAATTCAGCGATGTGCCGTGTGATGGCGGTGTCGGATTCGAACGGCAGGCCAATTTCCTGAAATCCTGATGCTCGTTGACGCGCTGGTTTCTCTGTAATCGTGCATTTTGGCAGGAAACCATCCAGCAGTAGCGACTGCGTCGCCTTGCGTTCCAAGTCGATGGAGACCGTACCTCCAATCAGTTTTTTGCCTCGCCCCATTACTGAAATCGACTGCGTTTCTGGACCTTCTTCAGTAAGCAAGGTTTCTTTTGCAATACGACAGGAATGCCATAGCGACACCGACTGCCAAGGATCCAGGTGAGTTCCTTGATCGGCGAATGAAATTGCAGCTTGATGAGCCAGGGCAAGGTCCATGTTGTCTCCGCCCACGAGGAGATGATTCCCGACCGCGACTCTGCGCAGTTGAAGTTCACCTTCCTCCTCTGCAACTGTGATGAGTGTGAGATCGGTCGTTCCGCCACCGATGTCGACGACCAGAACGACATCGTTCACTTTCAAAGTCTTTCGCCAACGCTCTCCAGTTTGTTGTAACCACGAGTAAACTGCCGCTTGCGGTTCTTCCAGAAGTACAAAGTCTTCCGGGAGCCCGGCGAGAAGTGCGGCTTCTCGCGTTAACTCTCGAGCGCTTGCATCGAAGGATGCAGGAACTGTGAGGACAACGTTCTGGTCCTTGAACGGAGAATCTGAAAATTGATCGTTCCAGGCGGAAATGAGATGAGATAGATAAGCCGTTGCTGCTTTCACCGGTGAAATTTTGGAAACATCATCAGGCGCATTCCAGGGAAGGACAGGTTGATGTCGGTCGATCCCGTGGTGGGCTAACCATGATTTTGCTCCACCGACAGTTCGATCCGGGACTTCTGCCGATTGGCGTCTGGCGAACTCACCGACGACGTACTCTGGTGATTTCTCCCATGGAAGAGCAAAGCCCTTGTCTGTCTTCAGTGGAAGATAAAGAAAAGAGGGCAGGCTGGGACGGTTTTCAATCGTTCCAGAAGCAACAACTTGAGGGATTTCAAGCAGCGAAATTTCAGGTTTCTCCACACTCAGGGCAGAGTAAGCCACGACACTATTGGTCGTTCCCAGGTCAATTCCAATCACGTATTCAGCAGGCATTTCTTATCAATCGTGTTTAACTTGGGAGGTGACGATACTTTGTCAGGCCTGAAAATGAGGAAGTGATGCGTGGCACGCCAGCTTTGCCATACACTTATTCGTGTACGGCGAACCGAGTCAGGAAATTTCTACTGAAATGAATGAGAGCCGCGCTATGAAATTTCGACCTCAGCCGGGGCGATGATTTGTTTAGACTCGGATGAACCGGACCACTTGGGAAGATCACATTTCGCTGCCTTCCAACCAGAATGGACCAGCGTCCCAGTAAGTGGGCGAGCGTTGGTCACATTACTGGTGAGGCGGACTTCTGCGGTATTTGTTGACTCAGTCACTTCATAAGGCTGCCCTTCCTCTGCCGAGACAGCTGCTTCAATTGCAAAGTATCGCTGCATCACTTCGTTGCAACCTCGATGTACTTCACGTACCGCTGCACCAACCTGAGCATCTTGATATGTCGATAGATCTTCATTCAGAAAATCGATGAGCCGGGCCTCTCGCTGCAATGCCTCAAGCAGCGTCAATGCATCGCTTCGTGAAGGAGGTGCAGAGGGCTTTGGTGCCACGATCGCTTTCTCTTCGATTTTTGACACCGGTGACGGCTGTTGAATTTCTTCGACCGATTGCGCGAGGTCGGCATCGGTAAGAATTTTAAAAAACGTTTTAAATGCCAGTAAAACTCGTCCCATCCCATGAAGTCCTTGAGAGCTTTTAACGGATCGCTTGATCGAAAGGGTACGACACGCCTTTCCCAGGAGGTGCGACGCCATATTTAGAGACGACGCTCAAGTCTCTGCTTTCAATTCTGTGCAGATGAGGGGGCATTTTAGTCAACGTCATCGCCAAAAGTAGCGCTCCAAGGACATCTCTTTCGAGAATGAGGTGACTGAAGTTCTAAATACAAGGATTGATCATCGTCGATGGGTTGCGTTTCGCGAACGAATCTTCCAGATTACAAAGTTGAAACAAGCCTGAAACCAGATTGTGTATATAAGATCAAAAGGGCTCAAAGTTAACGAGGAAGGTTTCCGGACATTTTTCGTTCAGAATCACTTCTGACTGGAGAGATCAATTTGTCGGCATCAATTGTTCCTTACACTTTGAAAATACTGAATTCTCACGTTGAGGTGACTTTTCATCCGCGCATTGCTGAAGGGTCTTGGGCGGATGTCGAGAAACTGGGTGACGAAGTCACGAGCGAGATCGAGCAGCGAAATTTACCCATTTGCATCATCGATCTTTCACCGCTGAACTATATGGGTAGCTCACTGGTCGCAGTGATTGTTCGAATTTGGAAAGAGGTCAAAAGCAACGATGGTCGTATGGTCGTTGTCGTCTCACATCCGATTGTCAAGGAAACGTTGACGCTCGCTGGACTAGACAAAATCTGGAGCCTTTACGGAGATATGGACTCCGCCTGCCAGGCGATTGGCGTGCCATCACCAAGTGCAAAATTGAAATCTTCGACGTCAGGTCGCCGTAAAGTGTTGGTCGGAGTTGTTGTACTGGCTGTCGTTATTTTGGGGATTTCATTTTTCCTTTTCAATCAGCAACGATAGCAGGGTTTGAACTCAGATTTGAAATCTCCTGGATTCATCATTGATACCGCAATTTGATAGAAAATCTTAGACCGAGAGACTCATGTCGAGCGAAAAATCTGCTGGCAATCAGGCTTCCGCTGAAACTACAGAATCGGAACTCACTCAGAAACAAATGCTCCCCCCCGAAGCGCGTCAGCGTGCGTTCCAGGAGGAGTTAACTAGTCTGATTGATCTCGTTGGAGTCGAACCGCTCGTCGACTTGCTTCTTGAACGCGCCTTTCAACTTGGCGCGACAGACATCCATCTCGATCCTCGTTCGGAAGGGCTCGTTCTTCGATTGCGTCTGGATGGCTTGTTACACGACATCTTGCATCTCGAAGCAAGTTACGCTCCACAGTTGGTCTCGCGAATCAAGCTTATTTCTGGAATGAATATCACAGAAAAGCGTTTGGCGCAGGATGGTCACATTTCTAACGCAATGCTCAAAAACAATCGTGATGTTCGTGTCGGTTCAGGTCCAACGATTCATGGTGAACGAATCGTTATGCGATTGATGCCCGACCATACGCAGTTTAATTCTCTCGCTCAACTTGGCATGAACACCGCACAAGTCGAGGCGGTCAATCGCGCCATCACAACACCTCATGGAATGATCCTAAGCGTCGGTCCGGTCGGTTGCGGAAAAAGTACAACGACATACAGTTGCCTCACGGAACTCAACTCTGCAGAGCGAAGTTTGGTGACCATTGAAGATCCGGTTGAAAGACGACTGGAAGG
>DAOUPA010000321.1 GCA_030626405.1 Planctomicrobium sp. | reverse complement strand
TTTCCGATCAATGCAGTTCGATACCCTACGGCTTTAAGGTGATCGCCGAGTGTATGCTCACCAGGCGGTAGCCCCAGAAGTTCTGGGCGGGTGGCGTAGTTTGCAGCGGACTGGTTGAGATTTCCTTCGTAGCCAAATCGACGCGGATCACGCCCGGTGAGTAGCCCGGCTCTGGACGGAGAACAGACGGGGCTGGCGACATACGCCTGCGTGCAAAGAATTCCACTTTCTGCCAATGCGTCAAGATGCGGAGTCCGCAGGTGCTGGCTTCCCATGCAACCCAAATCGCCGTATCCCATATCGTCGGCCAGGATGATCAATATGTTCGGCATCTCCGTGGCCCCCAAAGAACTTACCAGCAGGATGAAAACCAGGAATGGTCTGCAAGCTTGTGTCATTCGAACGTCCTGTTATTTTCGTTGAGAAAGTTGCAAATCGAGTTCAAGCAATGTAGCGAAACATGTTATCGTTTCGCCAACGTAATCGGTAAAGTACTCAAAGCAGAAATCATGCCGTACCCTTCAGCCGGTGAATCTCATTTCTATTAATTAGAGTTGTACATTTGAAATGTGCAGTTGGATGATAAGAAAATTTGTTTTATGAACGATGATCAAAGTGACCTCTCTGAGTGTGACCCGATTCTGAATGATTCCGCTTGGGATTTGGTCCATCAGATACTTGGCAGTCTGGACGAACTTCGAGTTGAGCCTGCCAGTTATGATGGACCGGGGGTGGTCCTCGATTTTGGAGTTGAGGCTCCGGGAAGTCTCGCGGCGGGACTTGCTCTTGCTGAAGTTTGCATGTCGGGGCTGGCGGACATCTCAATCATTCCAGGTGAGATGGGAGGGATCGGATGGCCGCAACTGTTCGTGCAGACGGACGATCCTCTCGAAGCCTGTTTGCTGAGTCAGTATGCGGGCTGGCAAATCTCAGTTGAGAAATACTTCGCCATGGGAAGCGGTCCGATGCGTGCGGCGGCGCAGAAAGAAGAACTGTTTCAGAAGCTTGGTTACCACGAAGATGCGTTCGGAGTCGTTGGCGTTCTGGAGAGTGGGGCGATTCCGACTGCGGAAGTGGTGGCAGAGATCGCAAAAACTTGCGGTGTCGATCCTGATCAAGTGGCGTTACTCGTTGCTCCGACGGCGAGTATCGCGGGGAATTTACAAGTGATCGCTCGCAGTGTGGAAACCTCGCTGCATAAGTTGTTTGAGTTGGGTTTTGACATTGGTCGAATCGAATCCGCTTGCGGAAGTGCTCCGATCTCGCCGGTTGCTAAAGACGACCTGACAGGAATCGGGAGGACGAATGATTCCATCCTTTATGGAGGTCAGGTGACGTTGTGGGTCAACGGCGATGACGAGTCAATTCGCGAAATTGGGCCGCAGGTTCCCTCGTCGGCATCTCCGGCTTATGGAAAACCTTTTCTGGAGTTGTTTGAGGAAGCGGGGCGAGATTTCTATAACATAGACCCAAACTTGTTCAGTCCGGCGGAAATAGTAATTCAAAACGTCCATACCGGCAGTGTGTTTCACTTCGGCGGAACGAATCATAATGTGTTAAAGCAGTCGTTCGGTTTGGAATAGTTTCCAGGCTTAGCGTCCCAAAAATAATGTGTGAGCAGGATTAGACTTGGCAGAGACAGTAGCCACTCCAGAAAACAGCAGAGACGCCTCCAAAGCCTGGGCGGTTCTCGGGTTGATCTTTGCGTGTCTCCTATTGTATCGGGCGATTTTCATCGGAGCGGGTTCAGCCTATGTGACCGAAGTTGATGGGCAGTATTTGAGTGCAACGCATAACGACTTCATTGTTGGCACGGCGGAGTACAGTCCAGTGCGGACGATTGGCGTTTGGGTTTCTGCGTTTTTAACACTCTGCGTCTTTTCGTTTCTGTACCGGGATAATCCATTTTATAAATTTTCCGAATCGGTCTTTGTTGGTGTTTCAGCCGCGTACTGGATGGTGATTGCCTTCTGGAATGTCGTGATTCCCAACCTACTTGGAAAACTCTGGCCGAGTTGGATTCAGTCATGGGCGATGCCTGGGATTACAACGGTTCGGGACGAGACCTGGTGGCTGTACCTGATTCCACTTGCTTTGGGTGGGATGCTGCTCTGGCGGCTTTCTCCAAGAGGTGCCTGGATCGCGCGCTGGCCTTTGGCGTTTATTATTGGATCGACTGCGGGAATTCGGTTAGTCGGTTTTATTCAGGCAGATTTTATCGGTCAGATTCGCAATACCATTAAGCCCGTGATCGTTGTTCCTGAAGCCATGGACGCGGTCGAAGCGGCGGCGGCAGTCTCGCCTTTTTGGCAAAGTGTCCAGAATATCCTGTTGATTGTTTCCGTTCTTTCCGCGGTCGTCTACTTCTTCTTTTCGTTTGAGCACACCGGCGTGGTTGGTCACGTTTCCCGTTTTGGAATCTGGGTGTTGATGGTCACTTTCGGTGCCGCTTTCGGGTATACAGTCATGGGACGCATCGCGCTATTGGCGATTCGCTTTGAATTCCTTTTTGACGATTGGTTGTGGATCATTGACCCAACCGGACACCGGCTGGGGATGTGAAGAAAAGGAGTGAGGGGCTAGGGATCGAGGGGCAAGGGGAAAAATGTCCGTTTCACACTTCACGAGAAGTCAACATCGTATAGAGTGATTCTGTTAACCACACATCGAAAATGTGCGGCGAAACTGTCTTCAACAATCGATGAAAACCAAGAATCCAAACTGATGCTGAACGTTGATGACGCCCTGAATTTGATCGCGAAGACCGTTTCGACTGCGTCGCCGGAGTTTGTTTCATTAGCCGATGCTGCCGGCTCTCTTTTAGCGATTGATGTCGCAAGTCCGGAGGATTCACCCCCGTTTGATAAGTCGATGATGGATGGCTACGCCGTTCAGTTGGCGGACCTTCAATCGGGCGAAGCGACTCTCAAAGTGATTGGAGAGGTCACCGCAGGTCACCAGCCGGAAGATGCTGTCAATCCAGGCAGTGCGATGCGGATTATGACTGGTGCTCCGATTCCCGTTGGAGCGGATGTGGTCGTTCCGGTTGAGCAGTCGGAGATCATCGGAGACGCGAGCGTCAAGCTGAATGTTGATCGAAAAGTCTGTCTCGGTTGGAATATCATCACCAGTGGAACAAACATGCGTCGGGGTGAGGTCGTATTGACTGCCGGAGGGCGCATTCGTCCGCAGGAAATTGCTTTGCTGGCAGAGATGGGGTTGGCGAGTGTTTCTGTTCGGAAGCCACCTCGTGTGGCGATTTTGGCGACTGGTGACGAACTCGTCCCTGTCGAGGAAACTCCAGGACCTGGGCAGATTCGAAATTCAAATGCCAAAATGCTGGCGGCTCAGGTACAAGCCAGTGGAGCAGAACCGGTGGTGCTTGGGATTGCGCGCGATGACCTCTCGGATTTGCAAACGAAGATTGACGAGGGGCTGCAATGTGATTTCCTATGTCTTTCCGGAGGTGTCTCTGCCGGGGTGTTGGATCTGGTTCCATCCACACTCAAAGCAGCAGGTGTCGAGCAAGTCTTTCATAAAGTTGCGATGAAACCTGGTAAGCCGATCTGGTTTGGTATCAGGGAAGAAAAATCTTCTTCTGCCTGCTACGTATTTGGACTCCCTGGAAATCCGGTCAGCAGCATGGTTTGTTTTGAGCTCTTCGTGGCTGCTGCTCTAAGACAGTTTGTGGGGAAATCGCCGTCCTTTCCCGAACTCGTGGATGCGACACTGGTTGCGGACTTTCATCAACGCGGAAACCGGGACGTTTGGTTTCCGTCGCGAGTGTCGATAGAAAATGGTGTCGTTGTTGTGGAACCGACTGGCTGGAAAGGGTCTTCCGATTTGCGGTCCACCGTCACTGCAAACTGCAGCGCTTGTTTCTCTGCTGGAGAGCGAAGGTATCTGGCAGGTGAAACAGTGAAAGTTCTGCTCTGGTCCGGGAGTGAAATTACTTCTAAACTCCCAGTAGATTTAAAGTTGTGACCACAAGAACTCATGCCATGGACGACATGACAGTGACCAAACCGCAAACGGAATCGGCTCAGAACGAGCGGATCGAGAAGATCATTTCCCAAGGCCGCAAGGAGCGACCAGGTGGCTGGGGTACGCTGTTTCTGGTCTTGCTCACAGGTGTGCTATCGTGGGCATCGTTCACGCCGTTGGACATTGGATCGCTCGGCTGGGTCTGTCTGTTTCCGGTGTTGCTGTTAGCTCGGATTGAGGATCGCACGCACTGGATGTACCGGATCGTTTATTTCGGTGCGTTTTTGTTTTGGATTACGACTTTGCAGTGGATGCGGTACGGCGATCCGTTGATGTACTTCGGCTTACTCGCGCTCTCCGCTTATCTGGCTGTCTATTTGCCGCTCTTCCTCGCATTGACTCGGTACGCCGTGCAGCGGTTCCACACACCTTTGTTCATTGCGGCGCCGATTTTCTGGGTCGGTTTGGAATATCTGCGGGCATATGCTTTCACCGGATTCTCGTGGTATTACATCGGACATACTCAGCACAACTGGATTGAGATTGTTCAGATCAGTGATCTGATTGGAGTGTACGGAGTCAGCTTTTTAGTCGTGATGGCGAACGCGGCAATTGTGCAATCTGTTCCCGCTGTCTGGATGAGGCGGTTGCACCTTGAGCGACCGGACGAACAGAATCGTGAAGTTGACGCAAATCTACGTCCGCAATTGATCGGTGTGACGGTCTCCCTGATTCTCGTTGTTGCGGCGCTCGGTTATGGATATCTCCGCAGAAGCCAGTCCGAATTCACAGCCGGTCCGCGTGTCTCCCTCATTCAGGGAAACTTCGTCGCATCTTTGAAGTCAGACAGAGAACAGTGGGGCGAGATCTATAAGACTCATCATTATTTGTCCGGACTGACGGTTCCGTATCAACCCGATATCATTATCTGGCCGGAGGCGATGTTTCGTTATTCGATGATGGAATATGAAAAGTCGCTCTCTGATGAGGCTTTGGATGAACTCCATCCGATGATTCGTACGGAAGACTGGAAGAGTACCTCGACTCAAGAAAAACTAGCCGAAATTTCGGATAAAACGGATGCGGCCTTGATCATTGGAGTCGGTGTCTATGAGGCGAAAGCTGATCGGTATTTCACATTCAATTCAGCTGCATTTGTTGAACCTGCCAAGGGTGTTACTGACCGATACGACAAGATCCATCGCGTCCCATTTGGAGAGTATATTCCACTCCGGGAGAGTATTCCGTTCATCCAAAATCTCATCTCGTTTCGAGGTGATTTTGGCATCGATGCGGGGAAATCGGTTCACGTTTTCGAGTACAAAGATTGGCGATTTCTTCCTATGATTTGCTTTGAAGATACTGTGCCTCACTTGGTGCGTGGCATGGTGAAGTCTGCTTCGAAGGGAGGGCAGGATCAGATCGATGTTCTCGTGAACCTGACGAATGATGGCTGGTTCCATGGCTCGAGCGAACTCGACCAGCATCTCATCACTTCCGCGTTTCGGTCCATCGAAACACGAACGCCAACCGTGCGGGCAGTCAACACTGGGATTTCCGCGATCATTGATGGAGACGGTGTGGTCCGCGAGCCGGAGCATTTTATTGATCTGGACTCAAAACTCGCTGACGAGCCACCACGAAAGTCCATCCGCGATCCGCAAACCGGGAAGTTTCACCGTCAGTTAAACTGTGCTCTCGTTGCCGATGTTCCACTCGATGATCGCACGAGCTTTTACGTCCGCTTTGGCGATTGGTTCGCGGCGATCTGTCTGATTGCCTGCGTTGCTGTGACGATTCAAAAGTTCGCCCGTCGTGAGGCGCCTGCTTAGCAATTTGGTTCGCTTTTGACGAACACCTTAAGTGTGCGGCAATCTGCTTGGAAAGACTCTCTCGTCGAGTCGCTCTTCAATTTTACGCAGCACGTTGCGTTGGCAACTTCTTCGGCAGACGTAGAGTGAACGTTGACCCAGTTCCAGGACCATCACTGAGAACTTCAAGCCGGCCATTGTGGTCGACGACAATTCTGTGCGTGATGGAAAGCCCCAAGCCAGTTCCTTGTCCGACTTCTTTCGTTGTGAAGAATGGTTCGAAAATTTTCGCTTGTTGTTCTTTCGTCATCCCGCATCCATGATCCGTGACGGAAATCTCGACTTGGTCAGGGAGTTCCGTGACTGCGACTTCGATCGTTCCGCCTTCGTCAGAGGCGTCGAGAGCATTGGCGACAAGATTTAGAACGACTTGTTTGATCTCAGGTCCGTTAATCCAGGCATGCAACGGGTCGGTTTGATTGAGAGAGACTGATTTGTTTCGGTACTTGCTCAAGTGCGAGACCATGGATGTGACATCTTGGCAGATGGCAGTGACATCGTACAAGTTTCGCTCTTCTTCACCGCTGTAGGAAAAGTCGAGCAGTTTTTTTGTGATGGCTTCGCAACGTTCAGCTTCGGAGAGGATCATTGCGAGATAATCATGTACTCTCTGTCGATCTTTTTCGCTGAGTTGTTGCAGCAGGTCATCAGGCAGTCGCCGTTTCACCCCGTTGACAGCATTCATGATGACGGAGAGCGGATTGTTGATTTCATGAGCAACACCCGAAGCAAGGAATCCCACACCGGCCAATCTTTCAGAGAGGACAAGTTGCTTGCTGCGATCTTCAATTTCTTGTTCTTTGTCTTGCTGATCCTGTTCGATTTTGGCAGCCATGTTATTGAATGTCATCGCCATTTGCGAAATTTCGCAGTTCGTTTTCAAGTCGAGGCGATAGCTGTAATCTCCCCGATAGATTTTCTCGACACCTTTTGCCAATTCTTCAATCGGGTTGAAAAGCCAGCGCCATGAGAAATAGATCAGCAGGGAGAACAGCAGAAACGAAATCACACCAGTCGAGCCAACGAGTCGCAAGTGGAGTCGGTAATCCTCGCGAGCTTCTTGCAGTCTCTCTCCCAGCCGATTTGACGGGTCTGGTAAACGCTCTGCAATCTCGGTTAACTCTGCGACAGTTTGCATGACATCTGTGATAAAGTCTTCTCGCAGATTCGGGTCGTAGAGTAAGTCTCTGTCGTTGTTCAGATATTCCAAGCGATCTTCAATTGTCCGGAACATGGAAAGGTAAGAACTTTCTTCGGTGTATCCAGGTCGAAGATTGTCAGCTAAATCTTGCCAATTCCGTTGGAAATCTTCAACTCGCTGATTCACCTCAGAGTATGCCTGCTCAAACATGCGATGCTGTAGCGCAGCAAAATTTTGACGAGTTTCCAAAGACTCACTGGAATCTGGGAAGTCGACTCGGAATGGTTTGAGCAAGCCGGTGAGAGACGCGATCAGGGCATCTCGACGAGGGATTTTGTCAATGCTTAATTCGAGGTCACTGACCATGCGGCGGTAAGAATTGATTCCGACAATGCTACTGACAGAAAACAGGATCAGCATCAACACAACCAATGTCAGATTGGTGGTCAATTTCCTACGCATCGAATTTGTGAGCAGCACGATCGAATCCCTTCGTTGAGGTCTGTCCCTCAATTGGTGTTGCTACGCTCGCTAGCAACACGCCAGGCCCACACTCCGTGTTGGGCACTTTCTTTTTGAGCGAAACCGTTGAAAGTCTAGCAACCATGCTCAGGCAAAAATACCCCAGCTTGCCCTAAGGGCTTGGCGTGAAATTACTGTCTTGGTTCTTAACTCATTAACTGGAGTGGGTTTACAATGCGGAGTTGAATGTGAATGCAATCCTCGACCTGAGGCTCGAAACCTTTACAATGCCACAACAGACAGCCTTCGACAGCGGGATTGATTCGTGCTGACGAGGCAGTCAGTGCCATTCATCACCCAGTCGCGATATAGCATGCCAGTACATTACGGTCTTCAAGATTCCTCAGCCTATCGGAATGGTTTCCTTTCGATTGGGAATTTTGATGGTGTCCATCTCGGCCATCAATCGATTCTTTCTCGTCTCGTTGATCGAGCTCTTGAGGCAAGAACGACTTCTTGTGTACTGACATTTGAACCGCATCCGCTTCAGGTTCTCAAGCCAGAGATTGCTCCGCCACCCCGGCTGACAACACTCGAAGAGAAGACGCAACTGATTCTGGGGCGAG
>DAOUPA010000699.1 GCA_030626405.1 Planctomicrobium sp. | reverse complement strand
TATCGAGAATTTCGACCTCTTGATCAGGCGCACAGAAGGTGACATCGTAAGTCATCAGTCGATTTGAATAGATCGCAATTGTGGTTGCTTCTTTCAAAAGTGTCTTGCCATCGGCATCGACCCAATTATTGACGGTTTTCATGATCGCCGGATTGCCGGTTGCGGTGATGATCTCAATCGATTGGTTTTGAATCCGACCATCTTCGTTCCAGAATTTGATGCCATTGATTTCATCAACAGAAAGCCAAACGCCTTTGTGGTGCGGGTGGTCGTAGTACAGCGGATGTTTGCGGTCTAGGCCTTTGGTCGGATTGTCATTAATCTGCCGAGTGACAGTCGAGACAAAGGGAGCAACATCGTTGCGCCGAATCCAGAGTTTGTGAGCCGGGATTTCCAGCCAGTTGCCTTCAATCTTGCCAACTTCGACCTCATCACCAATCTTGAAGTCCGCTTTCCCACCTTTGAGTGTCGGTGTTTCATCGGCGATGATCACCTTCCGTCCAGCGACTCCCGGTTCGTCAGAAGCCTTAGCGGCTTCCAGAAGTTCAAACCCACCAGGAGCAGTAACAGGGAGGACGAACGGTTTTCGGCGGTTTTCATCAAATTGAAAGACAGCGAAGACATCGTCGCCAATCGTGACTTTCACACTGTGCGGATTCTTTTTGAGAGTGACTTCCGCCGAGTATGAAGTAGAAGTGAAGAGAAGGGCAAAGGAAGTGATCGTCAGCAGGATTCGCATTTTGGCTCCAGCTTATTGTTGTGAGGTTTGAGTCGAGCATAGATTGAAACCGGTTGATCAGTAATCGTCAAGGCGCTGGCAAAATTGCTTAGACATTCGATTTCTCCAATGTTTGAGACGGTTTCCTCTCTCCCCTGTTTGCGTTCATGTCTCTACAATGCCGATATGCCTGGAAATACTTTTGGACAAACGTTTCGAATCACAACCGCTGGGGAAAGCCACGGACCGGGGAATGTCGTCATAATTGACGGTGTCCCGCCGGGAATTCCCCTCACGGTGGAAGATTTGATGGTCGATCTGCAACGACGCCGACCTGGCCAAAGCAAGATCGTCACTCAGCGAAAAGAAGCGGACGAGCCGGAGATTCTTTCCGGTATTTTTGAAGGCCGAACGACAGGCACAAGCCTCGCGATTCTGATTCGCAATCAGGACCAGCGCAGCCGCGATTACGGCAATATCAAGAATCTCTATCGTCCTGGACACGCCGATTACAGCTTCGATGCGAAATACGGGTTTCGCGATTACCGCGGCGGAGGTCGCAGTAGTGCTCGCGAGACGACAGCTCGCGTCGCAGCCGGTGTCGTTGCCAAGAAAATCATTGACGAAGCCTTCGGCGGACAAGTCTTAGGCTACGTGACACAAGTTGGCGACATCAAAGCGAACATTCCCGATCCGCAGGCAGTCACGCTTGAACAAGTGGAAAAACGCCCAGATGGAGAGGCGAACATTGTTCGCTGTCCCGATCTGGAAGCCGCCGACCGGATGATCGAGTTGATCGAAGAATGCCGCAAAGATGGCGATTCAATCGGCGGAGCGGCTGAAATCGTTGCGACAAACGTGCCTGCCGGATTGGGAGAGCCGGTCTTCGATAAGATCAAAGCCGATTTCGCTAAGGCGCTCTTTTCGTTGCCAGCGGTCCTTGGCGTTGAATACGGGATCGGTTTCGGTTGCGTCACGATGCGCGGCAGCGAACACAACGACTTGTTCACATCTTCGGAACTCGACGGTGAACGCAAAATCGCGACCAAGTCAAATCGACATGGAGGGATGCTCGGCGGCATTACGACCGGGATGCCAATCGTTTTGCGTGCTGCTGTGAAACCGACAAGTAGTTTGCCGATTGAGCAAGAGACAGTTACTCAGGAAGGCGAGTCAGCAATGATTCAAACAAAGGGGCGACACGATCCCTGTTTGCTGCCGCGATTCATTCCGATGGCAGAAGCAATGATCGCCATCGTACTGGCGGATCACTGGTTACGCTGGCAAGGACAAACTTCGCCACAGCAATCGGCAACCTGACACGCAGAGGCGGACGTTGAATAACCCGGTCGGCAAGCCTGTTCAGGATTCTTCCCCAGAGTCTCCGCTGCGCTCGCTGGTTCCGTATTTCATTCTGGCCTGGCTGCTAGTGTTCTGGTCTCGATTTCTTTTGACGGTGCTACCTGGTGTTGGGACCACTGAGCTTGACCGATTAGATATTCTGTTCTCCGTCCCGGAGATTCTCTGGAATAACATCTTTCCCGAACATGGGCTGAATGATTCATCAAGTTGGGCACACTTGAGTCAGCGAATTCCGATTATGGGGCATGCGCTATTCATGCTCGCAGGATCGTTCGCCATGGGACGTTTGACACTGCGGGCGATGGGCCTGAATTCCGTTTTGGATCGAGTCACACATTCCGCGTTCGCTGGCGGCCTGGGTCTGTCGGCACTTTCATTGTTGACATTAGCACTGGGCAAGTTCGGATTACTTGATCGCGGAGCATTCATTTTGCTGCTGCTGATTCCGGTTGTGTTAGAATGTTCTTTTTCGTTTCGCATAAAGAAACTAAACATTCGGCGAAACAATGAATCGGGCGCACGCGATTCATCAATTCACCTGATCATCGCTGGCTGCGTCCTCTTTCTCGCTCCAATGCTATTAGGAGCATTGCTCCCCTCGACCGATTTCGACGTCAAAGAGTATCACCTCGGAGGACCGAAGGAGTATTTCCTTGCCGGAGAAGTTCACTTTCTGCCGCACAATGT
>DAOUPA010000513.1 GCA_030626405.1 Planctomicrobium sp. | reverse complement strand
TTCACGCTATTAAGCATAGAAAATGAAACTTGAATCTCCCTGGAGGAACCACGGCTAGTGCCTTGTCAGGCTTCGAGTGATGGATCGCCAATACGAATTCCGCACTCCGTTGTCGTGCTCGTCAAACCTTGTGATCCATCAAAACACGATTGATTCTGCACAAGTGCACCTTAAGTGTCTTGTGTGGCAAGGATTACCAATTCACCAACCTCCAGAATTAAGTTTGAAGTCCCTCGCAATTTGTGGCGAACTTCAATTCCTACCTCACCAATTTCGGACGTTCTCGTGGAATCAAGATATGTTCCGAACCCCGTCTGTTCTCTTCACGTTTTACCTGCTGCATTCTTCAATGGAAATCTGGACCGGTGGTCCATATTGACTGATTTTGCCAAAATCTCGTATACACTCGGCAGCCACAAGTACTTTGTCATTCGTGAATTGAGAGATGGCGGCAACGAGAGTCTGACATGGATGCGATAATCCCGATCGGGCAATGAATGTACCGTGCATTTCAAAGACGGCTGCAAAGACAATTAGACACACGTGGTTGACGAATCCCAGTCATTCTAAGCCTGATACACACGACGCAGATGACATTGAAAATTCCAATTCTGCAGAAGTATCTTTTGTGGGTAGTCGTGCGCGTCTTTCTCTTTGTACTGACTTGCATCACCGTTTTACTGGTCTTTGTCGGTGTCTTTCAACAGGCAACCGAGCGTGGTTTATCACCACTGCACGCACTTCAGGTGCTGCCGTTTGTCGTCCCACATATGCTTCCTTTCACAATTCCCGCTGCGATGCTTTTAACAGTCTCTCTCGTCTACGGACGGATGGCAGGGGATCAGGAAGTCGTGGCAGCCAAAGCTGCTGGAATCCATCCAATTTCACTGATGTGGCCGGCGTTGTTTTTTGGAGCATCACTCAGTGCAGGCACATTAGTGCTCAGCGACCAGATGATCCCCTGGTCGATGACAAAAATTGAACAACACGCGATTTCCGTAATCGAAGATGTTTTCATCGAGCGGCTGCGAACTGAATTGCAATTCAGTGATCACGGAAGTGGGTTCCACGTGAATGTCTCAGCAGTCAACGGTCGACGCCTGATTCATCCGATCTTTCGATATGCGAAGCGAGGGCGTGTCGTCACAATGCAAGCGGAAGAAGCAGAACTACGGCTTGATCTTGAGCGTCAAGAAGTCGTTGTCGAAATGCGAAATGGATTTTTTGAAATCCCTGGAGAACACAGAGTCTACTTCACTGGGACTCAAGTCGAACGAATTCGCTGGGAACGTGAGGATGAACGGCGCAAAGCTCGTGATCTTCCCATTTTGTCCATCGATTCTGAACTTCGAAGTATCGAACAATTCCGCGAGACTCAAAAGCAGTATCGCGCCATGGAAGCGTTTATGGCTCTAACGACAGCAAATTTCGATCAGGTTGTCGAAAAAACGAAAGCCCGAACGAAAGCTCTGAACGGAGACCGGAAGCGTCGGCATAAACTTCAGACCGAAGTTCATAGCCGTTACTCAATGGCCTGCAGCTGCTTTTTCTTCGCTCTCTTAGGATGTCCAGTGGCGATACGGTACGGTCAGTCTCAATTTTTGAAAAGCTTTATGATCTGCTTTGTTCCAATTATTTGTGGTTATTATCCGCTCATGTTAGGCCTGATGGCTCAATCGAAAAATGGTTCCGTTGACCCGCGTTGGTCAATGTGGATTGCGAACGTGTTGGTGATGACTCTTTCATGGGTCGTCATGCGTAAGGTCATTCGATACTGAACGAACCTTCCTGAAAACTGTGCTGTCTAAAAAATTGAACTGTTATGAAACTGTCCGTTTGAACGAGCGGATTCCAGGTGTTTGAGGCAAGTCCTTTCTCAGTAATTAGTTACGGATCACTGTGCGTCTCGAACAATGTTGACACACTTTTTACTCTCCCTATAATCCCGTATCTCAATTTCAAACTGTACCGCGACTGATTGACAGCGACACTCTTCCTCACAATGTAATAGTGTTAGGAAGGCGGCAATCCTGTCCGCGGGAACTCATAATTTCACGCAAGACTGATAACGATAAGGAGCCAATGTTATGGCTGGCAATGTTGCGGAGTTTTCTGATGATAATTTCCAAAGTGATGTTCTGGAGAGCGATCAACCTGTTCTCGTCGATTTCTGGGCACCTTGGTGTGGTCCATGTAAAGCGTTGACTCCAACCATCGAAGCTTTGGCTAACGATTACTCAGGCAAAGTGAAAATCGGAAAAATGAACACTGACGAAAATCGTCAATCTGCAATTAACTACCAGATCAACAGTATTCCGACTTTGATCGTCTTCAAAGGTGGTGAGCCTGTCGAGCGTTTGATGGGAGGACGCTCCAAAGAACAACTCGCAGAAGTCCTTGACCGTCACACTGGATAGTCGTTGCGATACGACCTCCTTTTACCAACGCGACATTTCACCTTAGGGGAAGGATCCCCATGGCAGATCGAACGGATTCGACTCATCAAGATTCAGGACAGGATCATGGTCGGCTTGCGCAAGCCGGTCAGATCCTTTCTCATTTACAAGCTCAACTGGCCGAACTCGACCGACGTGAGCAACATCTGAATCAACAAATGTCTGCGCTCGTCGAGCAGCAGCGGGCGACTCAACAAAGTCAGGCGGCAGCCGAAAAGTCGGCCATTGAATTGTCAGGTGAGTTCGCCGCTCGCGAGACGAAACTCCATTCGTCAGAACTAGAGCACCATCAACGTTTAACGGTTCTAGAAGACCGTGAATCGCAACTCTCAACTTCGACCGCGAAGTTACAATCGGAGCAAACGGCTTTCGAATTACATCAACGACAGAAACAGGCCGCGTTCGAAACAGAATGCCAACAGGAGCAATCGAAGCAGCAACACGATTTTTTGATGGAAATGAACTCCGTCCGAGAAGACTTCGACCGCGAATGTCAGCGTCGCAAGCAATCTCTCGATGTTGAAATTCAGGAACAGCGTCAGGAACTCGACGCGCAGTTCTTAAAATTGAACGACGAAAAATCACAGCAGCGTCAGGCTGTGAATACTTGGGAGAAGGAAAAAGAAAGCGAAAAACAGCAACTTGCTGTGGATCGGCAAACACGGCTGGACCAGCTTGAAGTCGACTTCAATAACGAGGTCGCCGAGCAACGAACAGCACAGAAAGAAGATCGCCGCATCCTCGATGACCAGGTCATAGCACATCTCCAAACCACCGAAGATTGGGAGCTTCAAAGAGAACTCAAACAAAAAGAGTTCGAAGCTCAGCAAACCTCTCGGCAAGAATCGTTTGAAGAAGATTGCTCGAAGAGGCTGAGCGAGTTTGAAGCAGAGTTTGGTGAGAAACGGAAACTTCAAGAAGCTGATCGCCGGCAACTGGATCAAGACCAATCGCAGCACTCTTTGGCTGTCGAATCCTGGACAGCGCAGAAACTCGCAGAACAAAAACAGCTAGAAGAACGATTTCAGGCTGAACGAGAAGTCTTTGATGCAGACTTGCGATCCCAAAAAGAATTAATCGATGACGAGAACCGCAAGCTGCAGAAAGAATTTGCGGAACAGATTCGAATCGAACGAGAGACGCTGCTCGAAGAGCGTCGGCGTCTTCGCGAGGAATTGGCAAAGGAGCTGGAAGAAGAAAAAGTCGCACTTAAGAAAGCTTATCAGGAACTCGATGTTCAACAGCGCGAACAATCGCGGCTCAACGATGAATTGTCGGTACAACGAACCACCGAGCGAGCAAAGCTTCTAAATGAACTGGAAGAAACAAAAAAAGAGAAGCTTTCTGCTCTCGACCAACGGGAAAACAAACTTTCTCGGCGAGAAATCGATTTTCAAAAACGAATACAGCTTCACGAATTGCATCTCGAAAGAATACGCACCGAACTGAACCAGACAAAAACAGAAATTGAAACACAAAGGCAGCAGCAACAAGTCCGAAAAGAAGTTGTTGAACGAGACATTCGCTTGCGACTCGGCCATATGAAGCGGTTTCGCGATCTGATGACTCAGCGCGAAGACTGCCTTGCTGAAGAGCAAGAGCTCTTCTCTGAAACAAGACAGTCCATCGAACGAGACCTGCAACGCAGACGCGACCAACTCCTGGAAGATCGAGATTACTGGATGCAGCAACGAGCAGCGACTGTCCAGAGATTGCACAATCAGGAACAACGTCTGAGTGATGAGTACGAAGCCCTCAACGCCAGTCACACTCGCCTCATCGAACTCACTCATGAACTGGAAGAACTGGTCCAACGAGCATCCGAGCAGCAGTCATCCCAGCATCTCAATGGCTTGCTGGGCATCCTGGGACGGCAACGTCGCGAAGTGGAGCAGACACTTCAGAAACTCCACGAACGCCTCTTGGAAATCCGTGACGAAGGCGCGGAACTCTCGACTTGGATTGAAGAACGTGACGAAATCGTCGCTACACGGGAACAGCGTTACCGTGAGAGTGCTGAGTCGCTGGGACTGCAAGAACAGGAATTTTCGGCCGCCCGCGACAGTTGGAACCGAGACCGCATTCAGGCAGAACAAGTGATTAGGCAACTCGTTGTTCAACTCGAAGTTGCCTTGGACCAGATTGCCCGATCACAGCAGGAAAACGCAACTGAGTTTAACGAAAGCTCGACACGTCACGCTGCTTAACTGGCAAGCGGTGATTGTCGCATCC
>DAOUPA010000368.1 GCA_030626405.1 Planctomicrobium sp. | reverse complement strand
GAGACAGGATGTCCACCAATGACTGAAACTTCACAGAAAATAACGACAGAGAAATACCCAGTAGGACCCTCATAATGTTTTCTTCTGATCTCGTAAGCCTCGAACTCCGACAATGTGACGACCTTCCTAAAAACACATTGGTCGCCCCCCTTTCAGTGATCCGTGAGATTCGCTGTATTCTGGGGAATATCGGAATCGAACTCATTATTGGCACCGAAGAGGCAGTGTTGGCGTCGAAAGACGTTTACGATGCCTTCAAGGCTTGGGATGCAATGCAGCCAGAAGATGACTTGGACGATGACCAAGACAACGCTTGGCTGAACTGATATCGTTTCATCAGAACGATGATGCTGACGCCAACAACTGTTCGTTTTTTCGGCAGGGGGCAGGGTGAGCAAGGTTTTCGAGCTGATGAAAGAGAATCATGGATTTGAACAGACGAGATTTTTGTCGAACAACAATCGCCGCTGGCTCATCATTGATGACAGCGGCGTCTCTATGCGCTGCCGAGCAAACGACTGAGTTCAAGCTCAAATACATCGTAGCGTCTTGCATGTACGGGAAGACTCCTCTTGCCAAGATTGTTCCAGAGGTTCACAAAACCGGAGCCGATTCGCTCGAAATTTGGGCCAGCCCACACGGAAATCAACGCGAACAGATTGACGAAATGGGCGCAGATGCCTTCGTGCAATTGCTCCAGAAGCACAACGTCAGTCTCGGAAGCTTCACGTGTTTCAAATACGGCATCTTCAAGATGCAACCTGAAATGAAACTGGTGAAACGTCTCGGTGGCGAGATGGTCATCTGCAATTCTGGTGGCCCCAAGAATCTCTCTGGCACCGAACTCAAAAGTGCGGTAAAGAAATTTGCTGAGAAGATGAAGCCGCACATTGCCACCGCAGAAGAACTCGGCGTGATCATCGGAGTCGAAAACCATGCAGGCGGTGTCATTGCATCGCCTGACTCAATTCGGTTTCTAATGGATGAAGTCGACTCATCACACTTAGGTCTGGCGATGGCGCCGTATCACTTACCGCAAGATCCCGAAGTCATTGGTACTCTGATCGAAGACCTTGGGCCGCGACTCGTTCACATCCAGGCATGGGAACATGGGATGGGTTGCACAAAGAAACTTCCCAAAGAACAGGAGTTGATGCAGCTTCCACACCGTGGACCACTTGACTGGAAACCGATCCTGGCATCTCTCAAAAAGATTCAATATCAAGGACGGACCGAAATTTTCATGCATCCGGTCCCACGCGGTATTCCCATCTTGCCGAGCGTCGAAGAAGTCACCGCCGAAATGAACGCCGCACGTGAACATCTGGAACAGATACTGAAGTCTGTCTGAGTGACAGCTCTTCAGAGAAAAAGAATGTCCATGAATTCGATTGATAAAGAGGCTGTCCAGCGTAAGACCTTTTTGGCTGCGGTCGAATGGCTCAGCGAGGTCGACTCGACAAATTCTTACGCAATTCGCATGGTTGCCGAACGCGAGCAGTTTCCATTACTAGTCGGCGCAAACATCCAAACTCAGGGCCGGGGGCGCGGGGGAAATCAATGGTGGGGAAGTGATGGCAGTTTGACGTTTTCGCTTGTGCTGAAGCCGTTGGACTATGGAATGCTCCAACAACAATGGCCGATAATGTCGCTCGCTGTCGGCTTGGCAATTGGCGAAGGACTTGCACCGTTCGTCAGCCACTCATCGATCCAACTGAAATGGCCGAATGACGTCTACGCAGACGGAAAGAAAATTGCAGGCATCCTGATCGAAACCACCTCAACGAATCCCGAACTTGTCGTGATCGGAATTGGAATCAATGTGAATAACTCGCTCGCCGCTGCGCCCATGGAGGTTCGAGACAAAGCCAGTTCAATGAAAGATCATGTCGGCAGTTCACTGTCCTGCGAAGAAGTCCTCATCACAATACTTCAAACCCTCGAGCAAACCTTACGACGTCTTGGTTCTGCCGAATCCGGTTTCCTTGATCGTTGGAGAGAACGATGTTTCCTGACAGGTAAGCAGATCGGCATCGATGATTCACGCTGCCAAACATACGGATCATGCCTTGGCATCGACGACGACGGAGCACTACGCTTGATGACCGCAAATGGACTTCAACGTTTTTTTGCCGGAACAGTGACGAGCATTGATGAATAATTCAATTTCAACATCTCTTCTCTGGTCTCTCAACTCTTGACACTCGACTGAAAAAACAATGCGACTTTTTGAAGGAACCGAATTCGACCGGCCGCTACGCTGTGAAGCGTGCGGCGAACTCGATGAGGATTGCACCTGCCCAACGCCGGAACCAGAGTTGACTCCTCCTGCCAAGCAGATCGCCAGGCTCGGTGTCGAGAAACGCAAACGGGGGAAGCTGATGACTGTTGTTCGTGATTTGGTTGACGAGCACGAACACCTGTCGAAACTGTTGACCATCCTGAAAAATCATTGTGGCGCCGGAGGATCTCTCCAGGATGGTATCCTTGAAATTCAAGGGGATCAACTTGAGCGAGTCCGGGAGAAACTTCAATCACTCGGTTATCGAACTAAAGGTTGAGCATGTCTCAGCAGAATTCGATTGACGACAGCAAGCGGGATTTGCGAAAGCAACTTCGCAAGCGGCTTAGCGACCAATCCGAGAAAGACAGTCGCAGCCAACGTATCTTCGAGCATTTGCAAGGGATTGAAGAGTTCAAAATCGCGCGAACAATCCTCTTCTATGTCGACGTTCGCAATGAAGTCAGAACGAAGGCGGCTATTCGCACAGAGTTATTGAAATCCAGTAGAATTGTCGTCCCCTATTGTCATGATGGTCAATTGCAACTTGTCGAACTGCGTAATCTTGATGAACTCTCTGCCGGCGCATATGGAATTCTCGAACCGAATGACAAACTCAAGCAAGAAAAGAATCGGAAGGTCAGCCCGTCACAAATTGACGCGGCATTGATTCCGGGCTTGGGATTTGATCGACACGGCAGACGAATCGGCCATGGAAAAGGGTATTACGACCGACTTATTCCGAATTTGACCAATAACTGTTGTCGAATCGGAATCGCGTTCGAATGCCAGATTGTGGATCACATCCCAACATCAAAACACGACCAGTTGATGCACACGATCGTCACTGAGAAGGAAGTCAAGATTTGCAAACGAGATTGAGTCAGTGAAAGTATATGGTTTGTAATGGTGACGAGACTCCGCAAATCGAGTCATGTTCGTGTCAGTGAAATCTGGCAAAATCTCGCGATTAGTGAAGAACTTCTTCATGTCTCGATAGCAGCGACGGGACGCTGTTAAGTTTGAAGAAACGAGTCGTCACGACAGTCTTGAATCAAGCACGCCTCCGCAGGAGTGGTAGGTTTGAGAGATACGACGTGAGCGCAGATGTTGAGTTCTGTTGACTCGACTTCGCTCGGCGTATTTAGAGGTGACAAACATGTTCGGTATAAAAACGTTTCTAGCAGGACTGACAATCGGCGGTGTGACTTCACTGCTGGCAATGCAGTTTCACGTGATCAATACAAATGATGGATTGATCGTCCTCCCTCGCGTCAATCGTCCACCCGTTCGTAGCACCTATGTCGATGTTCGAAAGTGGAGCCTCGCCATGTGGCGACAGCATCCCGAAGTCGCGAAAGCGGCAGTGAGATATGGCCGCCCTGATCTGTTGGGCGGCGGTGTGTTGAATTCAGTTTTTCCTCAACAAACAGACTTCCAGGCCGAGCCAGCATCCAATTCTGAGACAGGGAAGGCGAAGTTGGCTCTCGATGCCTTGGTGCCGATTAAGTTCACGAATCCAAATGGAACCGAGAATGTCATCGAATCAAAAGTACCTGACCCCATCTTTCCGTTTGCCAAAAATCAACCGCAGAATGCCGCACAGACCACACCACCGGCGGGGTCTTCTCAGCTGAATCACAGAACAAGTAACGGTGTCGGCAACACAGTTCAACCGGTTTTCCCTGGGAACGTTCGAGTCAACGACGCAAACCTGTCCGGGTTGCCGAAACTTCAGAATCCAATTCCAATCTTTGATGACGTGAACACTCGCACACAAAACCAGCGTTCACAGGCGAAGTACAACCCTCAGCCAAAATCAGACATCTTCACCGATGTTTTGCGTGCGCTCATCCCGCAGAATGAACAAGCCTCAACCAATTCGTACCGGCAGCACAACGCGGCTCGGCCAGCCTTCGGTATTGAAGCTCCAAATCCAAATCAACGAAGCGTCAATCCACGGCAACAAAAGCCTCCGTGGCAAATCAATAAACAAAATGCCACGCCCGTTGTTCGCCCTTTCTGAAGTGTTTACCACCACGCATTTACTGAGATCGAAACCGGCGTTCCCATCTCACGGACTCCAGGGTTGAGGTCCGTCTGCTTTCGGTTGAAGAAACTTAGCGTCAACTGTTTTGTACCAAGTGTGCAGTTGCCGTTTCATCGCAGCGACCTGAGCTGGTTTTTCACTAGCGATATCATTGAGTTCGCCTGGGTCGCTGTCGATGTCGTAAAGGTGTGTCCGTCCATCTTCGTAGCGTTCGATGAGTTTGTAGTTTCCATCACGTATCGCCCCACCGGGAAAACCTCCCTGATTACTGTAATGGGGATAGTGCCAGTACAAGTTGCGTGCTTCCAGATGCTTTCCTCTAAGAAGAGGAACAAGACTCACACCATCCAATAGCTGATCGGTTGAAGGCTCGAATCCAGCGATTTCCATCATCGTCGGATAGAAGTCAACACTGATCACCGGCTCGCCACGGACAACATTCTTCTGTCCACTCTGAGGCCATTTGATGATCATCGGCTCGCGAATTCCGCCTTCGTAGACCCAGCCTTTGCCACCGCGGTAGGGAAGATTTGACGTCGGCGACCCTTCCGAAGTCGACAGCCCACCGTTGTCCGAAAAAAAGCAGACGACAGTTTCATCGTCGATGCCAAGCTCTTTTAACTTCTTAAGGATTCTGCCAACGCTGGTATCCATGCTTTCGACCATCGCTGCGTAGGTCGCATGTTTTTGAAGGATGCGAACTTTTCGTTCACCAGCATTTGGGAACACTTGTTCTTCATCTGCGAACTCAGGCTTCCCAGAGAGTGCTTCCGCTTTGAGTCGGTATTTTTCCACGAGATCCTTCGGAGCCTGAAGCGGCGTGTGAACAGTGTAAAACGCCAGATACAAAAAGAATGGATCATCTTTGAATTTTTCGATCAACCCGAGTGTTTCGTTTGTTAATCGCTCGGTGAGATGTTCACCTTCTAGACCATCGTCAAGGCGGGGATTCTTGTAGGGTGAGAAATATGACTTGGGCATCCCGCGAACATGTCCACCAACATTCACATCAAACCCCTGATGCTCAGGCCAGAATTCCTCGCTTGGTCCCAGATGCCACTTTCCCAAAAACGCCGTTTTGTAGCCATGTTGCTGCATTGTTTCCGCTAGCGTGACTTCTTCCAGAGGCATGCGATCATTCAATGGGGCTGGCTTGAACTTTCCAGCGCGCCTGCCGGAGAAAAAATTGGTCGCATCAACACGGCTGGGATACTTGCCAGTCATAATGCTGTAACGCGTCGGACTGCAAACCGGATTCGCAGCGTACCCTTGAGTGAAGCGAACGCCTTCACGCGCCAACCGGTCCACGTTGGGCGTTTCGTAAAACGTCTCCGGGTTGTTCGCCCCAATATCCATGTAGCCCAAGTCATCGACCAGAATGAACACAAAGTTTGGTCGTTCGTTGGCAGTAAGCTTCAGCGGGTTAAGAACTATGAGAAGCAGAGCAGCGACGTACTGAAATGATTTCAAAACGAACTCCCGAAAAGAACCAACGAAAAAAAATCGTGTGAGACATGCAGATACTGTAGCGGTCGACCGACGAATGAAACAATCGACGCGACCAAAAGAAAAGCCTTCGATCTCTCGAAGGCTTTGTTCAAAGTTCACAGTTGCTGCAAGATCATCAAGCGAGGAGATCTTTGACCGTGTCTCGCTCTTCCCGTAATTCTGCGAGTGTTGCTTCAATTTTCTGTTGAGCGAATTCGTTGTGTTCGAGTCCCTGAACGATCTCGCAATTCTTGCCATCGCTTTTCACCGGATAGCCGAACATCAATCCTTCGTCGACACCATAGCTGCCATCGCTACAAACGACTGCGCTAAAGAAATCGTCATCCGCTGTTTTGGAACTGATCGCTTTTACGGTTTCCAGAGCCGCGTTCGCAGCAGAGGCAGCACTGCTCGCACCGCGTGCTTCAATGACAGCGGCACCACGTTTTTGCACAATCGGAATGAACTCGTTTTCCAGCCAAGCTTTATCGTTGATGGCCTCGGGAGCGGACTTGCCACCGATTTCTGCGTGGAAGTAATCCGGGAACTGAGTCGCTGAGTGATTGCCCCAAATTGCCATTTTTTTCACGTTTGCAACAGGCTGTCCAGATTTCTGTGCAAGCTGCGTTTTCGCACGATTCTGGTCAAGCATGGTCATCGCGTACCAACGATCGCGGGGAACGTCCGGTGCGTTATTCATTGCGATCAGGCAGTTGGTATTGCAAGGGTTTCCGACAACAACAATTCGCACGTCATCAGCGGCAGCAGCTTGGATCGCTTTACCGGTGCTGGTAAAAATCGGACCGTTGATGCGGATCAGATCGCCACGTTCCATCCCTTTCTTGCGAGGGACACTGCCGATGCAAAGCACGTAGTTGCAATCTCCAAAGCCATCTTCGAGGTGGTCGCTGTCGATCTTCGAGACACCTGCCAGTGTTGAAAATGCACAGTCGGCGAGTTCCATTTCGACCCCGTCCAAAGCAGGGAGCGCTGGTGGAATCTCAACCAGATTCAAATGGACTGGCTGGTCTGGCCCGAAAACCTCTCCACTCGCCAACCGAAAGGCCAACGCATACCCAATGTTCCCTGCTGCTCCTGTTATCGCCACGCGAATTGGACTCGCCATCGTTCGTCACCATTTCAAGCTATTGT
>DAOUPA010000428.1 GCA_030626405.1 Planctomicrobium sp. | reverse complement strand
TGATCCGCACCTGACCACGTCCGTCAATCATGATATTGGCTGGTTTCAGATCGCGGTGCAGGATGCCCCGATCATGTGCCGCCCCCAATCCTGCACAGAGTTGTTGGGCGATTTCAATGCCCTTGTCCTTGGGTAACCGGCCGATCCGGCGCAACAAAATTTTGAGGTCTTCTCCGTCGATGTACTCCATTGACAGAAAGTGTTGACCGTCGACTTCACCGATGTCGTACACGCGACAGACGTTGGGGTGGCTGATCTGTCGAGTCAGTCGAACTTCGCTGTGAAAATACTCCAGGCGCTGGGGATCGTCAGCCAGATCCTTGGGGAGAAACTTCAACGCGACTGTGTGGCCCAGTTTGAGGTCATCAGCCCGATAAACTTCTCCCATCCCACCTTTACCGACCAGCGATACGATCCGGTATCGGTCGGCGACTTTGGTTCCAGGCAGGAACCGCCCATGGTGCGAACTGTCGGAGTGCGACGAATGAACGTTGCTGTCCGCGAGAGAGGCGTCAGTCTCTTTGATCACCGTCGCGACAAATTCGAGTTTCAGCGCAACCCCACACTCCGAGCAGAATTTGCTCGAATCAGAATTGTCAATAGAACAAGATGGGCAAGACTGCATGGTGCAAAGAGTTTAGCACCACCGGTATTGACTGTCTTTTGAGTTTCAAAAAACGTTCGAATTTTCGCTCACGAAATTCGTCGATTCTCTCCGACCAGCCAGGCTGACGAAAAATAGACCCGATTCTCAAGATACGTATGGTATTGATGACACAAAAATTCGTGTGTCAGAAAACGTATGGGAATCTGCGACAAACAACACCCGTGTCGCAACCTCGATGTCAAAAAACGGTCGGTTTCTCGCTGTGCTATCAAACGTATGGAGTTTCTCAGACAATCAGTGCAAATGGAGTTGCTGCGGTTCTACGCCATTCGTTCAATCACGTTCTTCCGTCGCATAGTGGAATGAAAAACGACCTCCCCCCAATTTCCATTGAGGAGACCTGTTGAAATCAACGGATCTGTTCAACGGAAACGGAGGGAGGCTCAGCCCGCACGCGATCTACTGATGGAAAAACTGAATGGGCCTCTTTCCATCAGCAGCTCGCCTACGTTGTTTTCTTTAAACTCATCAGTCTATGTGCTGGATCGATTCGCGGGTAAGGATTCTTGTGTCATGACTTGGCCTCACCGGCTGGGTTTTCTGTATCGCTTTTGTTTTAGTTTTAAGCGTGTCTTCTTGCTTCACTTAGCCCCGGGTCAATGACCCGGTGGCTCGGCGGTTAGTTGTCATCGTTGTTGTTCTCTGTAGCAGTTTCGACGAGTGCTTCAGCCTCTTTGCGGAGCAGTTCCAGCGTCATCTTGCGGTTCCATCTTGGTGACTCAGCGAGTTCTTTTTCCGATGACATGTTGGCTTCTTTCAACAGCGTTTGTGCAGCTTCCACGTTCCCCAAATGTTGCTCGGTCATCGCCAGGAAGTATCGAATGTAGCTGGTGGACGTGTTGGTAGATCCAGCAGCAGCGAGTGCCTGCTCCAGAATCTCTTTCGCTTCGACATACTCACCAGCCCGCATCAGAATTGAGCCAAGGCCATCGAGGTACTGCTGATTCTCTGATTCCTGCTCAATCGCGTGTCGTGCCAGCTTGATCGCGGGTGCATAGTCCTCAATGGCATCCGGAGCGAGAGTACAGGTCCAAGCGGTAAAGTGAGTTTCGAGTGGGACGTCCGAATCGACGAATTTCTCTAGCATTCTTGCGCACATCTCAGAATATCCCTGAACGTCTCCTTCGAAGGCACTCATCAGGCCGTTGTAGTAGTACACTCGGAAACTCGATGTTCGATCTCGATTGAGCAGTTGCGTTCCAACTCGACTGGCTTCAGAGAAGTTTTCCGTAATGATTTTTGAGCTCCACTTCGTAATGAGTCGATCCGTCACGCGGTTGGACACTTCATCCGACTCCGCAAATTCAAATCCGGTCGTCGCATCCCAGACACGGAAATGACCAGCGGCGTCTTTTGAAGCAAGCATTTTTCCATCAGGGGACCACTCGATGTGTCGGACATCAGCTTCCACCGGGAATCTCACTAAGACATCTCCAGACTCACTGTCCCAAATTGCTACCGATTGATCGGCACAAGCAGATGCGATTCGCTTTCCGTCTGGATGCCAACTCATCGAGATCACTTTCAGACGATGAATTCTTCGACTGAGAAGTTGACGGTGTGTCTTGGCATCGAAAACGCTACAGACTCCATCGTGAGTGGCTGCTGCAACTTTCGTTGAATCTGGACTCCATGTGACAGCCTCAGCATCTAGCCGGTTTTCTCCGACGCTCCATCTTGTGATCGCTTGCCCTGTCCTGGCATTAAAGAGATGGAGCCAACTTGAGTACTGGGGATAGCCATCATCAGATTCCAGGCCACCTCCGACTACTGCGATGGTGGATCCGTCAGGTGACCATGAGACACTTCCAATGTGATACAACTTTTCCGATCCAAGTTGCAGTTGTTTTTCGTCGGAGAGATTTGAAAGGGTGAGAAACGAATTCCTGCCAGTGCTGTAGACGAATTGAGTTGCGTCGGAGTGAGTCCAGATCCGGTACAGTGGTTTGATTTTTGTTTGCGATGGAGATCTTTCATTCTTGAACACAATCACATCAGCACTCTGATCTGATTTGTCACGTGGTCCGTGGTGAAAAGCAAGATGTCTTCCTCGCAACACCCATTTTCCGTCAGGTAGCTCAAGATGCCTCTGGATCTCACCCGTTCGAGGATCTCGATCGACCACACCTCGAGTTTTGTCAGAGGTACGGATCAGACCATCGGCAGTCCATGCAAACAGATCTAATGGAGAATTTATTGGAGACGTCTGGAAGTTAAAGATTGGAGATTCCGGGACAACCGGCCAAATGTTGATCCGTCCGTCATATCCGCAAGAGGCGACTTTTTCGGAATCCGGATGCCAGGAAACGGCATTGACGATTCCTTCATGACCGGAATAGACACTGACAAGAGACCAGTCATCAGTCGTCCAAATCTTCACAAAGCCATCGACCCCACATGTTGCGATTTTCTTCCCGTCCGGGCTCCATTGGACGTCTCTGATTTTTCCCTGGTGTGCTTGGAATCGCTTCTCTTCAGACTCAGCATCGACATCCAAAATCACACAGTCTCCAGAGTCTGTTGTCACAGCGAGGCGATTGTTTGATCGATGCCAGGATGCGTCACTCACGCCCTTGATTGGAAATTCATGAAGTGACTCCAGTGTCTCTGGGGAAACGAGCCATACTTTCCCGCTACCCTCCACAGCGATCTTTGATCCGTCGAAATTCCATTCCGCCGATTCTAAAAACTTTCCGGTCGCAATTTTCACATGAAGTTCCCAGTCACGATCGACTCGTTTCCAGATGACGAGATTCGTGCCATCCATCCACGGTTCGGGGTTAGATTCGACAATAGCAGCAAGAAGGATTTGCGTCCCATCAGGATTCCAGCGGACAGATCGATGGGATGCGGTATTTGCATGAAGTTTCACGATTTCGTCACTCTGCTCATCCCAGACTCTGACATGACAATCGCTCGACACACTCCCCCATGCCAATTGTTGACCATCAGGATTCCAGTCAATGCCCATTGCCAACATTCGACTCTCATTAAACTGGCGAATCGATTCTCCAGTCTCTGCATTCCAAATCTCAGCGTCGAAGCCGGCCCATGAAGCGGTTGCAATTCGCTGTCCATCTGGACTCCAGGCGATATCAGGGATGTTCGACGCGCTTCCTTGCCAACTGAGCAAGCTTTGATTGGACTGACTCAACAGGAAGTACCATTCCCAATCGCGATGGTCAGCGTCTGCTTCAATCGGAAACTGCTGCAACAACAAGTCGAACGATTCGGAATGACCTCCTGAACGAACATTTGCAGCAGCCAGTCGTGTGCTTGAAACGTACAAAGCTTTTTCGGCGCGTTGTCGCTCGATGACCTCTCGTTGCTGAGCAAGCTTGGCTTGCTGTGTCGCATTGTCGGCTCGCACAGCCAGTTCTGTGGCGATTTCGGTTTGTGTTTCTGCTTCCAGCCGTGCGTCTATGGCGTCGTTTTTCTGTTCGTCCGCGTCGTCTCGTGCAGTGTCTGCCTGTTGACGCTCTTGATCCGCCTGAACGGCGTACGAAACACTCACACCAGTTGCGGCAAGCAACGTCAACGCCATGACAGCTGCCGTTGTCAGCAGGCCTTTGTGGCGTTTCGCATATTTTGTCAGACGGTACTTGACTGTCGGCGGACAGGCTTCGACTGGTTCATCGTTCAGATAGCGCTGAATGTCTGCTGCCAATGCGTTGGCGGATTCGTACCGTCGAGTTCGGTCTTTCTCCAGTGCTTTCATCACGATCCAGTCCAGCTCTCGCTGCATCGAGAGTGACATCTCTTTCGGGATGGTCTGGCGACTTGCTGAGATCGTGGAAATCTCTTGGTGCTCCAGCGTGCTGACCTTGTTGCTCGGACGGAGTGGTTCGTCTTCGCGGATGATGCGCCGCATTTCATCAATCCCGACGCTGCTGAGCGTGCTTTTATCGAATGGTGTGACACCTGTCAGGAGTTCGTACAGCATCACGCCGAGTGAATAAACGTCGCTACGGGTATCGATATCGATACCGGAAACCTGCGCCTGCTCCGGACTCATGTATAACGGCGTCCCGACGAGTTGCGAAAACTGTGTATAGACCGTCTGCTGTGTGAGTTGCTGGTTCGTCGCTTTGGCAATTCCGAAGTCGATCACTTTCGGCACGGCGAGGACATCATGCAGTTCGACCATGACGTTGGAAGGTTTTAGATCGCGGTGAATGATCCCTTTCATGTGAGCATGTTGAACGGCCTGACAAACCGTCGTGAACAACTCCAGCCGCTCCCGTATGTTCAGTTTTTGCTGATCGCAGAACTCCGTAATCGGAATTCCCTTAACGAGTTCCATCACGAAGTACGGACGCCCGTTTTCAGTGGTTCCACCATCAAGAACCTTGGCAATGTTCGGATGCGACATGATCGCCAGCGTTTGCCGTTCCGCTTGAAACCGACCAATGATTTCCTTCGAATCCATCCCCGGCTTAATGACCTTGAGCGCCACCCGCCGCCGAACCGGCTCCGTCTGATCCGCCACATAAACAACCCCCATGCCTCCCTCACCGAGCTGCTCACGGATCTTGTAGGGACCAATCATCGCCCCAGGAGCTTCAGTCGGTTGCGGAGTAATAAACGTCCGCTCGACCGAGATGGCTGGAGATTCCAGAAAATCGGGTTCTTCAGCATGCATGCGTAGGAGAACCACAACTCGTTTCAGAAGCGGAACATCTTCGCCACAGACCTGGTTGAGGTATTCCTCTTGAGCATCCTTGGATTCGATGCTACATGCGACCTTGAAAATGTTTTTTTCGTTGAGTTGTTTTGTGCTCATAATCTCAGCTCGATAATGGGGTCAGGCTTTCTCCTGCCATCTATCAATGCGAGATCTGAGAGCAAAAAATACAACGAAAAATTTTATTTTCTCAGAAAACTGAGAGAATGGCTTTCTCTAGGAAGCGCCAAGCACCTTGGCCCGGAGCCAACTCTTAGCGTAAGTCCAATCAGCATTAGCTGTTGTGACGGAGACCTCTAGTACCTTTGCGGCCTCAGTGATCGATAAACCAGTAAAAAAACGAAGCTTTACAAGAGAAGCAGCACGTGTGTCATGAATTTCCAACGCCTCTAACGCATCGTTGAGACTCAGAAGGTCCCAGTTTTGACCGGCAAGTATCTGATCGAAGTGAGGCAAATCGACCCGCTGGTGTTCTCCGCCAGCTTTCAAAGTATTCTTCCGTCGTGCCTGGTCAATCAGAATTCGCCGCATCGCTTCCGCCGCCGCAGAAAAAAAGTGACCACGGCTGTCCCAGCCTACATTTCCCTCTGGTCCCACAAGACGAAGGTACGCTTCATGGACGAGTGCAGTTCCCTGCAACGTATGGTCTTTCCGTTC
>DAOUPA010000340.1 GCA_030626405.1 Planctomicrobium sp. | reverse complement strand
GAGACATCCACATCGGGCATCTGGTGGAGTACATTCAGACCGACATCTGGGTTCGCTTCCAGAAACTGCGTGGGCACAACTGTCGCTACTTCTGCGCGGACGATACTCACGGCACTGCGATTATGATTCGCGCCCGGCAGGAAGGACGCAGCGAAGAAGAACTCATCGCGGACGTTCAAGAAGCCCACGTTCGCGACTTCTCGAAGTTCGACATCGAATTCGACAACTTCGGCTCAACGAACAGCGCAGAGAACCGCGAGCAATGCCATCAAATCTGGCAATCCATCCGCGACGCTGGCTTGGTGAAAGAGAAAGAGGTCGAACAACTCTTCGATCCAGAAGCCGGGACCTTTCTAGCAGATCGTTTCGTGAAAGGAACGTGCCCGAAATGTGGTGAGAAGAATCAATACGGAGACAACTGCGACAAGTGCGGAGCGACTTACAGCCCGGCAGAATTGATTGATCCAAAGAGTACACTCAGCGGAGCGACTCCTGAACTTCGCACGGCGCTACATCTCTTCATTGAACTCGAACAGTGCCACGAATTTCTGAATCAATGGACGCAGTCCGGCGATCACCTGCAACCTGAAATCGCAAACTACCTGAAAGGCCACTTCCTCGGCGATGAACTTCGTGACTGGGACATCTCGCGCCCGGCTCCGTATTTCGGGTTTGAAATCCCTGACTCACCCGGCAACTTCTGGTACGTCTGGTTCGACGCTCCGATCGGTTACATCGGCAGTACAAAGCAATGGTGCGATGCCAACGGTGAAGATCTCGATGACTGGTGGCGTAACGATGGAACCGAAATTCACCACTTCATCGGCAAAGACATCACCTATTTCCACACACTCTTCTGGCCTGCGATGCTCAAGTCGGCAGGCCTCAGTCTTCCAGAGAAAGTCCACATCCACGGTTTTCTGACTGTCGATGGTGAAAAGATGGCCAAGTCAAAAGGGACCTTTATCAATGCAGCAAAGTATGCGGAACATCTTGATCCCTCCCACTTCCGCTACTTCATCGCATCGAAGCTGAGTTCCAAAGTTGACGACATCGATCTGAACTTCGAAGAATTCAAATTGAAAGTCGACAGCGACCTCGTTGGCAAGGTGGTCAACATTGCGAGTCGCTGTGGGAAGTTTGTTGCTGGGAAAGAACTCTCTGCTGAGTACCCTGATGACGGTGGCCTCTTCCAACAGGCAGCCGACGCTGGAGGGCGAATTGTGGAACTCTTCGAGAAGTGTGAATACAGCTCAGCAATGCGAGAGATCATGGTCCTCGCAGATCGAGCAAACCAGTACATTGAAAATAAAGAACCTTGGGTCGTTCGTAAAGATGAATCACGAGCGGAGGAACTGCGAGAGATCTGCACCGTCGGCCTCAACTTATTCCGGCAGGTCGTGATCTATCTCGCACCGGTACTCCCGAATCTCAGACAGCAAACAGAAGAACTCCTAAACTGCAAAATTGAAAACTGGAACGACGCGCAAACGCCATTACTTGGCACAACGGTCGGGAAATTCCAGCACATGATGAAACGCGTCGACGAAAAGAAAGTCAAAAAAATGGTCGAAGAATCCAAAGATAACTCCGTTCCTGAAGCACCTGTAGCCAACTACAGCGATGGTCCCGAAGCTCTCGAAAAGGAGCCGATGACCGAGGAGCATTGCACGATTGAAGACTTCATGAAAGTCGATATGCGCGTCGCTCGCATCGTCGAGGCAGGTCACGTGGAAGGTGCGGATAAGTTGCTGCAACTGAAACTCTCACTCGGTGGCGACGAGACACGCAATGTCTTCGCTGGCATTAAAAGTGTTTACAATCCGGAAGACCTTGTAGGACGACTGGTCGTTTGTTGTGCCAACTTGAAACCCCGCAAAATGCGATTCGGCCTCAGCGAAGGGATGGTCCTCGCCTGCGGACCCGGTGGCAAAGACATTTACCTCCTCGACCCCGACGACGGAGCCAAACCAGGAATGCGCGTGCATTAAGCGTTGCCGAAAGGCATGGGGCTTTAGAGAACACTCACATCAAACAGTTTAAGAGTAGTAAAAACAAAACCATGGCAACGATCAACGACAACTTTCTAAAACTCAAAGCTGGTTACCTCTTCCCTGAAATTGGGCGGCGCGTCAACGCGTTTTGCGATGAGAACGCCGATGCGAATGTTATCAAGCTTGGAATTGGAGATGTGACCGAACCACTTCCGGAAGCCATTCGCGAAGCACTCCACAAAGCAGTTGATGAAATGGGAACGAACCAGAGTTTCCGTGGTTATGGACCAGAGCAAGGGTACGACTTCCTGCGGAATGTGATTGCCGAAAACGACTATCAGTCGCGCGGCTGTGATGTTTCTGCCGATGAGATTTTCATCTCTGATGGATCGAAGTGCGATACCGGTAACATTCTGGATATCTTTGGACCGAACAACACGGTCGCTGTTCAAGATCCGGTTTACCCGGTCTATGTCGACACCAACGTCATGGCAGGTCGGACTGGCGAGGCGGACGAAGATGGTCGCTACGCCGGTCTCACTTATCTTCCCTGCACCGTTGAAAACAACTTCACGCCGAACGTTCCAGAGCAACCGGTCGACATGATCTATCTCTGCTATCCGAACAACCCGACAGGTTCGGTCGCGACGAAAGAGACACTCCAGAAGTGGGTCGATTACGCCAATGAACATGGCTCGCTCATTCTCTTCGATGCTGCTTACGAAGCCTTCATCACAGACGAAGAAATCCCGCATTCGATTTATGAAATCGATGGTGCGAGAGACTGTGCGATTGAGTTCCGCAGCTTCAGCAAGAACGCCGGGTTCACCGGCACTCGCTGTGCCTTTACCGTCGTTCCAAAAAGCCTGAACGGCAAGACCGCCGATGGCAGCGAAACGGACATTCACTCGCTGTGGAATCGCCGACAGAGTACAAAGTTCAACGGCGTTTCCTACATCATCCAGCGCGGTGCTGAAGCTGCCTACAGCGAAACTGGCAAACAGCAAATCAAAACGCTGATTGATTTCTACTTAACCAACGCTCGCATTCTCAGCGAAGGTCTACAATCTATCGGCATCGACACCTATGGCGGTGTGAACGCTCCGTACATCTGGTTAAAGACACCAGGCGGAATGAAAAGCTGGGAGTTCTTCGATCACCTTCTCGGCAAGGCCCACCTCGTCGGCACTCCCGGCTCCGGCTTCGGAGCCAGCGGCGAAGGCTACTTCCGCCTGAGCGCCTTCAACAGCCGAGCGAACGTCGAAGAAGCCGTGACACGGTTGAAGAAGTTGATTGGATGAGAATCCTGGATTTCAACCCCTTCAGTTTCAATAATCATCCTCATTCATTTTTGCGACGGATATCGATTTTCAACGGGATTCGATATTCCCGGTTTCGCTCGCGTTCAACGAGACGACCGGTGTAGCTAGCTGAAATCGGGAATGAACTGTTCGGATCAAGGTGCAACTCTCCGCTGAGGGAAATCTCACGGCGCGGTTCGCCGTTTGCTTCCTGTTCTGTTCGCAGAGTCCAGGTACGCAGGATTGTGACTCGACTCTTTGTGACGCTCTGAACACTACTTTTGATTTGTATGTTTGCCCGCATTCTCTCTTTCGGAGGAGAGCTAAACGGGTTGAGGCTCACGAAATTGTCTGGCGTGAGATCGAAATCCCGCGTTGATTCTTCTTGCCATACACTGTTGCCAACTTGCGGGAGTGTTGGGAAAACCCAGTCTTTGAGACTTCCGAGTAAATATGGGAGCTGTCCAGTCGAAGGATTCACGTGACCGTTCGAGCCTGAAATGAAAGCCGAAGAGTTCGTTTCAGGTCGAGTAGAAAAACCTGGACGAAACGCCCGACCGGCGGTGTATGGAAACAAAGGGGCCTCTACATCCGCGTCGTCCAGATCAGGCAGAGTTGGTAGTTCGACACCTTCTCGGGGAATCGACTGTTTACTGAAGTTTGCATTTTTCATTGAGAGCGCAGGCAGGCCAGCGGCGTATGCGTCCACTCGGAAGGTTGGAGTTCCTCTGTCTGTACGAATCTGCAAAGGGTATTTTGCTTCAATAGTGATGCTGTATGTGTGACGATCACCACGCATCCAATCGTATTTCAGTGGCCTGAAGTGATCAGGGGCAGCAGGCTGTGGAGATGGTTCTTTACTTTCAGGTTTTGATTCGACTCGCGAACCGTTTCGCTTCTCGGGGGGAGCCTTCTTTTTCCGGCGAGGAGATTTCTTGGGCGGACGTTGTTGAGGTGCCTCACGAACAGCCTTTGGAGGATTGAGTTCACCGACGATCACTTTCGGAGTGACCGACGAACTTGCCGTTGCGGGCAGGATGGCTAAGGCAACACACAGCATGCCGACCGAACGTGCGATGTTTCCCAGACGATTCGGGTTCCTTTGAGGGGATCGCATGATGTTCTGCATCCGTTTTGCCGTCACTTCGAAAGGGCTTAAGCCGACAAGTTCTGTCGAAGGGCGCAGTTTCTGGTGCATTTCCAGCATGTTCAATAAACACCGGGCATAGCTTGCTGGTTGGCAGTTCAATTGTGCGACAACATCGGTGTCGCAGCATTCTTCTCGAAGTCGGCGGACCTCAACATTTAACCAATGTACGAGCGGATGGAACCACCAGACGACTTGAACGAGAAGTTGCAATAGGCCGATGAGCGTGTCCCCACGCCGTAAGTGCGTCATCTCATGAGCCAGAACCAACTTGAGTTCTTCAGGGTCAGTCTGTTTAACGACATGCTCCGGCAAGACAACAATTTGACGGAAAAAACCAGTCGCAAACGGAACGGTCGGATGCCGAGTCACCAGCACTGTGGGGATTCGCAGAAGCCCCAGCTCGGCAGAGACTTCTTCGATCAGTTCCAGAAGTCGATCAGAGGCGGCGACCTGCATGTCTCGATGAAATCGCAGCAGTTGTGCGCGCTTTCCGATGATGTAACCAAACAAACAGAGCGCGCCTGCCAACCAGACTCCGAAGAGGATCGCTCCCCAATGCCAGGGTGAAGCTGAGACCGCTGCTGGCTGTTTGCTTTTCGATTCAATGTCATCAAATGAGACAGATGGAGCGGCATTCATCGCTTGCTGCGGATCGGAGCCGTCAAGTTCTGCCGTTGGTTTCACACTCGTTGATTTGAGCGCGATGGAAGGGATAGGGGAGGTCGATTCCGTACTGGAATCGGTTCTCGCCGAATCACTGAAATACGGGACCATCTCCCAGACAACACCAGTCGGTGAATCCCAAATCGGCGGGAAGATTGTTTTCACCAGGACCAGCAACAAAATGCCGTAACCAAGATGTGGTTTTCGAGGGAGTACGTAACGAACGAATAGAACGGCGACTGGGATCAACAGTGTGACCTGCCAGAGTTGCTTCCAGAAAAATGTCGCCAGCATCTCGTTCATTTTTCAGTGGCTTACTTTTCCGCGGCTTGCTCGTTTTCAAGTTCGTTCAGCATGCTCTTCAATTGGTCAAGATCGCCGCTTTCCAAACCTTGTTCACGAATCAGATGCTCCACCAACGGCAGTGTTTCTCCATCGAACAGCCGCCCGACGAAGTCCTTGACGGTCTCGCGAATGACCTGGTTTGGACGAACTTTAGCCGTGTAAACGAGGCTGCGACCGTTCCTTTTCGAAGTCAGGTAGCCTTTCGCTTCGAGACGACGTAAAAACGTTTGGACCGTCTTGTAGTCGATGTCGCGGCCTTCTGGGAGAGCTTCCAGAGCTTCTCGAACGGTAGCTTTCTGTAAATCCCAGACAATTCTGGCGATCTCCATCTCAGCCTTTGAAAGTGCAGGACGTTGGCTCATGACACCGCTTTCTTTTCAAGCAGATTCGACAAGATCAAGAACCTTGAATGTTGTCGGACAGTCGTAAGCATAAATAGTATCAAAGTCGGTTCCCATTACCAGTCCAATCGAGGATCATTTGCGTGAAGAGTCACAACATCGATGGCTTTAATCTCATCTGTCTGTATTGGAAGAGCGAAGATAAGTGGAATTGAATCTCAAAAATCATGTGGTCGTGATCACCGGTGGCACCAGCGGAATCGGTCTCGCCACAGCGCAGTTGTTTCAGGATGAAGAGGCTCACGTTGTCGTTTGGGATCTCCACGAACCGAATGATTCTGGCACTGACTTCTCCCATGTCGACATTACGAATTCGACTGATGTTGAAAATGCATTCAGCAATGTCGTTGAAAAATATGGTCGCGTAGATCACCTCGTCCATGCCGCTGCAATTGGCTCTGGTAAGTTCGGCTTTCCGTATGATCACCTCAAACCAGATGATTGGCGGAAGGTCGTCGATGTCAACATTATGGGGATGACGAACATCGCCCATGCCGTAGGACCGGCGATGCGCGAGCAAAAGTCCGGCACAATGGTGTTCATTGCTTCAGTCGCCGGACAGATCGGCTCACAAACCGATCCTCCCTATTCTGCAAGTAAAGCCGCGAATATCAATTTTGCACAATGCCTGGCAAAGGATCTCGCGCCCCACGGCGTGCGAGTGAACACCGTCTGCCCTGGCATGATTCAAACTCCGCTTAATAAGTCGGTCTGGCAAGCCTGGAATGATTTGCAAGACGAGAATCAAAAACGTTCTTACGAAGACTGGGCAGGAGAAAAAATCAGAAACACAATCCCGCTCCAGTCGTGGCAAACCCCAGAAGATATCGCCAATATGATCGTCTTTCTCTCATCAGAAAGGACCGCACAAGTGACTGGTCAAACCATCAATGTCGATGGCGGCTTCGTCATGCACTGGTAAACAGTGTTCCGCGAAGAAGGAAGTGGATTCACGATGTGTGTTCTGCAAGAATAATAATGTCCAAATTTGAAGAGAGAACTCATCAAAAAGTCCCCACGATTATCATGACTTCCACGCCAAACGATTCACACGGGCTACAACCAGACGCTTTTCTTCCACTGGAGATGGCTCGGCGAGCTGAAGACGTCGGCGTTGCCAAGGTGACAATGCCGACCGTGACAACTTTTGTACTAGCGGTACTAGCGGTACTAGCGGTACTAGCGGTACTAGCGGTACTAGCTGGAGCATTTATTAGCCTGGGAGCAATGTTTGCCACGATTGTGACAACCGGCGCGGGAGAAGTGCTTCCCTATGGGATCACAAAACTCTTGGGGGGCGTCGCCTTCTCTCTTGGTTTGATTTTGGTCATCGTGGCTGGAGCAGAGTTGTTCACTGGAAACAACTTGATTGTCATGGCAGTCGCCTGCAAACGTGCGACTTACTCTCAGCTCTTGCGAAACTGGTCCATCGTGTATGTCGGAAACTTTGCAGGTTCGCTGGCGACAGCGGGCTTCGTATTCTTCAGTAAACAATACACCTTTGCAGGCGGAGCCGTTGGGGAAAATGCTCTCGCCATCGCCAATGCACAATGTAGTCTCGGGTTTGTGCAGGCGATCGCTTTGGGCGTGCTCTGCAATGCACTGGTTTGTCTTGCAGTGTGGCTCTGCTTCAGCGCTCGCTCAACGACCGACAAGATCCTTGCGATCATCTTTCCCATCACAGCATTTGTTGCGGCAGGCTTCGAACACAGCGT
>DAOUPA010000200.1 GCA_030626405.1 Planctomicrobium sp. | reverse complement strand
GAAGGAATGGCACCGAGTTCCATCTTCCATCGAAGACGCCACTCTCCGTGGTGAATTCGCTTTTCTGCAACCAAAACTCATGCAAGAACCAATTTCACTTTCCAGAATCTCCTTCATGCTTCCCATGTTGATGGTGATGCTCCAAATGCTTTGGGAGTTTGTAGCCGCCGGATTGGAGGAAGGCGACGAGTTGTTCGATTTCAACTTTTGTCAGGACGTTCATGAGTCCTTTGGGCATTGAGGAAACTGTGGACGGTGCGCGGAATTCGACCTTTTGACGCGGAAGAATCTGCATGTCGTCAGGGGTTAGCAAGTTTGTCATCACGTGGTAGCCTTTGTCGTCTTCCTTACTGATCACACCGCTGAGGATCTCGCCATCGGTCGTGACGAACTGCCAGGACTGGTACTTCTTGTTGATCTCGATCGATGGATCAAGAATTTGTTGCAGCAATTTGTGACCTTTGAATCGCTCGCCGATTTTCGTCAGTTCCGGACCTAGATTGACGCCGTGTCCGGAGTGAATATGACACTGGTTGCAGCGGGCCTTCGCGAATGCCTGATAGCCGTTCATGATGGTTATTTCATCGAACTTCAAATCGAGTTTCGGAAAGTCCTTGAGGGTCCATTCCTTGACGATTTTCGGAAGTGCAGCCGCGAGCAATTCTTCGGCTTCATCCGGAGTTCGCGCAACGACCATGCGTCCATTCATAATGACCCAGTGACCTGGGAATGTGCAAACAAACGGATAGATCCCAGGTTCTTCAGGCACGATGAATCGCAGTACGTGGACTTGTTTCTTCCGCGTCGGTCCGATCATTGGTGAGGCTTGCAGAACCAGATGTTTCTTTCCTGGCGGATGAAAATTTGAATTCGCGTTCTTCGGATCCTTCGCCATCTCATTCGCCGCCATGCCGACTTCCGCCAGTGTTCCCGGTTTGATGACGAGCAGATTGTGATCCGTCGCATCGGGATTGACGAACACAATTTTCAGCGGCTGCCCCGGTTTGACATCAATTCGTTCCTGACTGAACTTCATCCGTTCCGGAATACAACTGATGCGAACCGTTTTGAGACCAGTCTGGCTATCAAACTGAGACTCTTTCGCCCCAGGTGCTGGCTCTTTCAGTTTCTGATTGCGACTTGCCTGTTTGAGAAGCTTTGCGATGTTTGAGTTTTTGTCACCTTCCCAATGCTTCCGCATCGTGTGAGATCCAAACGCACAAACAATTGCATAAGCAAGATGACCCTCGCGCGGATGCTTCAAAACATCTTGCAGGGCGAAGAACGCCTCTTGCGTTCCGAAATAACTGGCGGCAATCGCTGCCTGCATTCGGACGATGCCGTTCGGATCGTTCATTGCTGTTCGCAATAGTTCCACGGCATCAGGAGTTTCGGAATGCCAGAAGCGAAGTTGATGCGTTGCCGCGGCGCGTGCATGATGATCGTCACATGCCAGCAGTGAGCGGAGTAAATCGATGCGAACGGCACCAATTCCACGATAGAGCCAAATGGCTTCGAGTTGTTGATGCCTGAACCGTGGGCTGGTCGCGTCCAGTTTCGCTACCCACTTATCGAGTGCCGCTTCAACTTGCTTTACATCGCGGTTCCGTAATTCTCGCTTCGCCCAGTACCGAACGCGGTACTCTGGCCTCTTTAACATGTCGATTAACTCTGGAATGGACGCCTCCGTGAAATCAACCGACTCTTGCAGTGGTTGGTCTCTCGCAGTGATTCTCCAGATGCGTCCGGAATGCCGGTCGCGGCGGTCGTCTCGCAACGAATACTGAGCGTGCCCTTTGATCGGGTTGTACCAGTCGCAGATGTACATCGCCCCCCGTGGCCCGTAGCCTAGATCGACCGGAATGAAACTGAGATTTCTGGAAAAGATCAGGTCACTGACATATTCCTCATCGTAACCAAAATCGCTTTCGACCCACTTATGGATTTCAATTCGGTTCGTCGGCTTGTATCGAGCTTTGATAAAATGCCCCTGCAACTCTTTCGGGAACGTTGCGAAGTCCACGAATTCTTGCCCACAGGTACCGGAATAAGCTCGCAGCCCTGCCGGTTTCGGATGCTGAGTCAGGTATGGCGGGTCAAGCGAATGGAACGCTTCGGCGTAAACCGGATGGCTCGCCATGTGCTGTCCCCAATCATCGAAGGTGACTCCCCAGGGATTCGTGCTGGGATAAGTTCCGAAACTCGTCAATCGTTTTTCCGCAGGTTCGTATCGAAACCAGCCGCTGTTTTGTTGTCGCACGGGACCGTACGGAGTTTCGACTTGCGTGTGATGGAAGATCGATTCCCTAAAGATGAGGTCGCCATCGGGCGTCCAGACGAAATCGTGCAACGCATGGTGCGAGTCTTCCGTTCCGAAGCCGGTCAGTAAACGCTCTCGCACATCGGCTTTGCCGTCGCCATTTGTGTCTTTCAGGAAAGTGAGTGCTGGCATGTCGGAGACGTACACGCCACCATCTCCGAATTCAAACGAAAGAGGAATGTGCAAGTCATCGGCGAAAACTGTCGACTTGTCCGCGGTTCCATCACCATCTGTGTCTTCAAGGATGATCAGTTTATCGTTCGGCTCGGCACCAGGATAAACGTGCGGATATGTCGTTGAGCAACTGACCCACAATCGCCCCTTGGAATCCCACCGCATTTGTATCGGCGCGGCAAGGTCAGGGAATTCCTCTTCGCCAGCAAACAAATTCACTTCAAATCGAGAATCGACATCGAACGCTTTAAGTTCCTCAGCAGCGGACATCCATTCATTCGCCCCTCGGCTTTGACTTGTGTCCGGCATGACGATCATATTTGAGTCGTCAATTTCTGAAGTCACTTCCTCTCCCTGCGCCAGTTTCCAAATCCTTTGCTCGCGGTTGTCGACCATGGTTTCGAAGTTCTTCATCGCTGGTAGAAAGTCGAGATACCCGTACGCTTTGTTTCGACCACCCGTGTAATAGAACGTATTGAGTGGTCGATAGCGGCGGAAATATTGCCGACCTTTGTCGATGACGACACGCCGAATCTCTTCGTTAACCGCAGGCGGTTCGGTGCCAATCAAGCCTCGCATCAGACTCGTTGCAAAATGCTGATACCCGGTTTCATTCAAGTGACAACCGTTAATTGTCAAGTCATCTGTTGTGCTTTCCATGCGTTGCAACGTCGGGGCGAAGAGATCGACGAAACCAACTTTCTCAGTGGCGGCAACTTCTTTCATCGCCTGCGTGTACATCTCAAGTCGCGCGTTGTTGAGATCCGCAGCCGCAACGCCTGCAACGTTTTCATTCGTTGTCGGGGAAAGCAGAACCAGTTGTGGTGCCGTTTTCCCGTTGTAGGCTTTCGATTTCAGGTTCTTCACGAACTCAGTCAATAATTTTCGAAAATCAGCGAGCCCTGCTTCACCAGCGAAGGACTCGTTGAATCCGTACGCTGCAAAAATGATGTCGATTTTTTCGTAAGTGAGATGCTGTTCAACGTCGGCAAAGTTGTCCGGACGCGGCTGCTGAGAAATTTCATCCGCCGACCAGGAGAGATTCCGAACTACCAAATTGTGCTTCGGAAACATTTGGTGCAGCAACGACTCGAAGTGACCGTAGTGTCGCGCACGATCAAAAAGCGTATTCCCAATCAAGGCGATCCGGGAGTTTGAAGAAATCTTCAGCGGAAGAGTGGTTTCAATCGGCTCGATCTTCGCTGCCCTGGGAGCTTTGTTCCCATAGATCCCATATCGCGCGAATTCTGGATCTTTCGCCGGTTCCGAATTTCCGGTTTTAACATTCTTCCCGTCGACTAATTTGGAATCAGCCTTCCCACGTTTCTTAGAAGCCTTCTGAGCGTTCTTCGGTTTCTGCCCGAAACTCAGCGACGTAAGAAAGATGAATCCAAGCAAAATCACAAAGAGGATGCACTGTGCCATCCTGCGATGTTGCAGTGACTGATCACGAAATAATTTGAACAGCGACTCAGTTGAACATTTTAGATCAGTCATCAATTCTCCAGAGAGATTCGAAATCGATATTCAATAAACAGATAGAAACAGGGGCGAGGAGCATCTTAGAAAATTCAAGTTAAGGATGCGAACAGAAGCTGCTCATTCCACTCAGTCTTGAAGCTCAATCTGTTCGCGTTCGCTTGACGATCGAAGGCCGTGTTGCGAATGATTGCTCGGCAACGCTCTGCCCCGGGTGGATCACCCGGGGTTATGTGGGCAAATTCGTGGGTGGTGAATCAAAGGTGATATTCCAACCGCCAACGAAAAAACGCCCCGAACTTTGATGAGTTCGAGGCGTTTTGGGTTTGTATTTCTTTTCTGAGAAAGTCTACGCGAACAGGGCCGAAACGGAATGTGATTTGACCAGTTCTCGGGGTTGGTTGAGATGGTTGTAAACGATGGTTTCCGGGGCGATGCCGAAGGATTCGTAGATCGTTGCGAGCAACTCGCCGGGGTGAACCGGATTGTCCAATGGGGCCGATGCGGTTTTATCGCTTTTGCCGTGGACGTAGCCACGTTTAATTCCGGCACCTGCCATGAGAGCGGTGTAGCAGTATGGCCAGTGATCGCGACCATCGTCGCTGTTGCCATTTCCGCTTGTGCTGACACCACGTTGCGGGCTACGACCGAATTCGCCGATGGCGACGACCAGGGTTTCGTCGAGCATACCACGATCTTCGAGATCGTTGATCAGTGCCGAGAGGCCGGTGTCGAGCATCGGTGCCGATTGGTCTTTCATGCGCTTGCTTAGGCCGGTATGCACGTCCCAGGAATGGTTGTCGCTATTGGCAACTTTCGGCCAGATGACTTCCACAACTCGCGTTCCCGCTTCGACCAGACGACGTGCCAGCAAGCAACTTTGACCGAACGTGGTGCGACCGTACATGTCGCGAGTTTCGCGAGACTCTTGTTCGATGGCGAACGCATCACGAGCACGACCAGAGGAAATCAGCGTCAGGGCCTGATCGTAATACTCGTTGAGTTTGTAATTCTTCACGGCATTATCAATCGCTGGCATGCCTGCGTTGATCGTGTCCAGAAGTCGGGCACGTCGCTGCATCCTACCGCCGTAAACGTCTGCTCGCATCTCGAGATCGGAAACATTGATCTTGTCCATCTTCTTCATGTCGAGATCATCGCCCGGCGGGAAGAGTGTGTACGGATCAAATGATTTCCCGAGGAATCCGGCAGTTCCGCCTTTGCCGACGACGTTACTTTCCTGCAGCGGTCGCGGCAGCATCACGAAAGGTAGCATCGCTTCCTTTGCTGGCTTAAGACGAATGATGTTTGAACCGAAGTTCGGAAAATCCTTCGGACTTGGTGGCTCAAGCTGTCCAGACGGGCTGACCTTGTCGGTCGTGTAGCCGGTCATCATCTGATAGATCGCGGCGGTGTGGTTGAAGAGTCCGTTCGGCGTGTAACTCATCGACCGAATCAGAGTCGTTTTGTCAAGTACCTGAGCCAACTTCGGAAGCAGTTCTGTGAACTGCACACCAGGCAATTTTGTGTTGATATTCGAAAAGACCGACTTCACATTGTCTGGCACGTTCTCTTTAGGATCCCAGAGATCGAGATGACTCGGTCCACCTTGGAGGTAGCATAGGATGATGCTTTTCGCTTTTCCGCGGCTGGCAGGAACTTTTGAGTTTGCCTGAGCGGATTGCAGTTGCAAGAGCGAGCCGAGTGACAGTCCAAGGACACCGCTACCACCGACGCGGAGAACGTCTCTACGAGTCGCCCCGAGGTGAGAATCGCACAGGTCTTTACCGGCTTGACCGGGAACGCGAATGATCATAGTTAGAATCCCAATTCGAGTTATTTTTCGCCGCACATGGTCACACGAACGACAATTGTATTGTAAACGGTTTATCGGTTAAAGAGGAATGCCGGGCTGTTAATGAGTGCCCAGGAAAGGTCTTGAGCAGTTGTCAGGCGGCTGTTCTTCAATTGTTGATCGCTCAGTGAAACGGCTCGTTTGAGTCGAGCCAGCTTCGGATCTTCCGGGCTAGGGAGTTTTCGATCTTCTAAATCGCCACGTAAGGCAACGATCTTCGGGTCTTCGGGAAGCGGTTTCTTTGCGACAACTAACGCTTTTTGCTTCTTTTGTAAATCTTCGTCGCGATCATTGAAGAACTTGAGTAATGTCGCTTTCTGTTCCTCCGTCCGTTCTTCAACAGGCGTGTTCACGACTTCAATGATCGCTCTGGAATTCCCAAAGTCGACGGGAACCATCGCATCTGTCACGGAAATGCGGAACTTGCCCAACGTATGCATGCTATCCTGATATTTCTGATCGAGAGTAAAGTGCAAAACGATTCCTTCTTCGAAGGTGAGTGGTTTTTCAACTTCGAAGGTCGCCGTGCGGTTCTCACCGAATTTAGGAGCAGTCGCCCAACCGTTTGCGGATGCCGTTTTGTTGCCATCGATAGCTTTGGTGATCTCGAAATTGGCTTGCGCGAAGTCCGCTTTCGCGTTTTTCAGTTTGAGTGTTTGCTTTTGATCAGGCTTGCCTTTCGCCCATGCCTGAACCGTGAGTTCCGTTAGGACAAAGTTCCCATTCGGAGCACGTCCGGGACCACGACTCGGCAGGCGGTCGTCTGTAATGAGTTCAAGCTTGATCGCCGAAATCGTCTTGAGGTCGACAGGTCCAGAGATGAGATACGTTCCCTTCTTATTGGGTCCGCTTGCGAAGACCGACAGGTCGTCCTGTTTTTCGAGCTTCGCACCGTTCGTTGTTTTCAAGTTTGCGAAGTCGATCGCACTCCAGGGAGTTCCAGATGTCTCTGCAGTTTTTTCCCATTCAGTCAGTCGCGTTGGCGCCGTGGCGAGGTGATCGTCGACGACTTTCTGAGCAACAACGATCTTCTCTGCATGAGCCTTAGCGGCGGCTTCTCTGGCGGGAAGAGAATCTGTGGTGTATTTCGCGAGAGCTTCTTCGGCGGCTTTGATCGATGCCTGGCGTTTGGCTTCTTTCGCGGCGAGAGCAGGTGCGATTTGCTTGTCGTACTCTGCCAGTTCGGCAACCAGACTCTGGTGGTCTTTTCCCAGCAGCCCATGAAACTCAATAATCGCATCAATCTCCTGCTTGGTTGCGGAACGGTTGAGAATCCTCAAGAAGATTTGATCAACGAGTTGCCGGTCGTCTTCGACGTTCTTAACGAGTTCTGAGATTGCATTCCCTTCCTGCGAGATCGCGGAACTGACCGTCTGTCCGTTCATCAATGCCATGACCGAGCCAAGTTGCAAATCGGAAGAACGTTCGCATTCGCACGCCGATTCACGAACTGGGCGACCAAGACTCGCCAGGAAACCATCTTTCAACTCAACTCCAGAATCTGGAATTGCCGCAGCGCGTGTTCCTTCTGGTACGCCGGGAATCTGCATTTTTGCGCCTGTGACGGTGTAGACGGAATCGTACAGCACTTCCGCTGGCAAGCGTTTCGGGACAGCGTGTGAGTAGTTGAGGTTGTCGTCATCGTTCCACTGGTTTGTCGCGACACTCAACTGATAGGTTCTCGATTTGCATATCGACTTCATCAATGCCTGAACATCGAATCCAGAATCAACGAATTGCCGCGTCAGGTGGTCAAGGAGTTCAGGATTGGAAGCAGGGTTGCCAGCACGGATATCGTCGAGCGGTTCGATCAGTCCCACTCCAAGGAGGTACCCCCAGACTCGATTGACGTAGCTACGAGCGAAATAATCGTTTTCTCCTGAGATGATCCATTTCGCGAGTTGTTCGCGGCGTGTGATATTTTCCGGAATGATAAATTCACGGTCATAAGGGACAGTCGGAGCGGTGACGTCTCCGGTCCGGTCGTGCGTGACTTCTCCCTCAGTCTTATCGAAGACAACTTCCCAGAGCGGCTTGGCTCCTTCAACGGCAGTTCCGCCGAGGTTGCCAGCCGCGTTTTCTGGATCGCGTTTCAAACCGACTTGAGCGAAGAATGCGGCGGTTTCGTAGTACTGATCCTGAGTCCATCTCTCGAATGGATGATCATGGCACTTGTTGCAGTTGAAACGAACACCCAGAAACAAGTGCGTTGTGTTTTCCATCATCTTGTCCGGGTCACGGAGAATCTTGTAATACGACGCAGCGGGATTCACTTTGTTTGACCCTGAAGCGGTCAAAATTTCGTAAGCGAATTTGTCGTATGGACTATTCTTGTCGACGTGCTTACGAATCCAACCACGGAAGTTTTTGGCCCCTTCGGTACCCAGGAATTTCCGATTCACTTGAAGTAGGTCGGCCCATTTATTCGTCCAGTATTCGACGTAGGCAACCGAACCGACAAGTTTGTCGATCAGGGCATCGCGTTTCTGGTGTGTCGGGGTGGCGTCTGCAAGGAAGGCTTCGACTTCTTCAATACTGGGTGGAAGACCGGTCAGGTCCAAGTATGCCCGGCGCACGAACTCTTCATCTTTGCTGAGTTCCGATGGGAGTATTTTCATCCGCTCCCATTTGCTTGCTACGAAAGTATCCACTTCGGTCCAGGTCTCTGGCTGCTTCCAGACGAACTCGCCCCGGTCGCCCATGGCAGTGAGAGTTGTGGCGACGTAGGAACCTTCAAAACGTGCGAGTATCGATGCTTCTCCGCGACGAATCGCAGTGACAACCCCTGAACTGTTCACATTCGCAACTTCGGTATTGCCACTTTCAAGGTGAGCTTCGTGAGTCACATCTTTCGTCGCGCCATCTGCGTATGTCGCAACAACTCGAAACTGTTGCCGACCACCGAGATTTTGCACGACAGGCTTTTCGGGATGCAGTGAAATCGAGACAACCTTCGCGTCGCTGACATCCAACTGGCAACCTTCGGCAATCCACTTCCGAACGATCTCGTAGTAGTCTTCACCCGGTCGAGTGAGTTGTCCGCCGACATGAGCAACAGAGCCGGACGCCTTGAGCAGCATTAAACTGTTGTCGGGAGAGGCAACGTTTGTCCGGCGAGATTTCGCGTCATCGGTAAAGGCACGGACATCGTAAATCGGATCGTACCCCCGCAACGACAACTTGAATCCATTCTTTCCATCTTTTGAACCATGGCAGGTTCCCTGATTGCAACCGAGGTGAGAGAGGACGGGGTTCACGTCTTGTATGAAACTGGTCAGTTCTGATTCATTCGAGGTCTTCGTCACAACGGGAACACTCACCGCTTGATCGCCGAACGAAATTTCAAGTTCGGTTTGCCCCGGCGTTTGATACGTCACTCGCCCTAATGCGGAAACATGAACCTGTTTGCCTTGCGGTTCGATCTTGACCATGCGAGTGACATCAACTCGGTCACCTGAGTTTAGTAGACCGGTCACGAGAAGTTGTGTGTATTCGTATTTATTATTCAGAGAGATACTTTGCGGAAAGACTTCAAGCGATTTCAACTGTGTTCCGGTCGGCAGAGACTCTTTTCCGACGAGCGAATCATCAGTTTGCACGACTGCCGCGAGGTCGCGTAGACTTCCTCCACTCTGCTGGATTTCAACTGGGACAATCTCTTTCGTAATCTCACCGTTGGAGGTATCGATAAAGAAGAGCTTGCCGTTCCAGCCAGCGGCGACGAGTGTCTTACCGTCTGGAGCGTAGGCGATCGTGAAGACGCCAGTCGGCACTTCGGTTTTCGTCAGCACTTCCGTCCCAGCGGTGATGTAGTCTTCGAGCGTTTTTTTCTGTTCAGCGTTTTGTGCCTGAGTCCGGGTTTCAACAATTTTCTTGATGTTATCAGGCAGGGCTGAATCGAATTCAGATTTGTATGTGAAGATTTGCCCCTTTCCGTTCAAGCTCGATACGGCCGCAATATTTTTTCCATCGGCAGAGAAATCGACAGCAAAGATTCTTCCGCGAAGTCCCGGATAGCGTCGGATCAAGTTCGCGTCGTCACCGATCACTCGCTTGGTGACACGTTGCATGCGGTAGATGCGGGGAACGCCATCTGATCCACCGACAAGAATTTCGTCTGTTTTAGGATGCCGGGCGAGGGCTGCCAGCCCTCCTTTGAGGGCACCAGGTGTAATCGATGTGACGTTATCGATGAATCGTTCCGTCTCCACGCTGTAGAGCTTGGTCGACATATCGCGTCCAACGGAAACGAGGAACTTTCCATCGGCAGAGAAGACAGTATCCAGCGGCCAACCGTCGTGGGCACCGTTGAAGAAAACCAGTTTTCCGGAAGTGGAATCAAAACCGCGAACGATGTTGTCACTACAACCGACGGCAATCATTTTTCCGTCGGGCGACCAACTTGCCCCATAAGCTGTGTCACGAGCGATGGGGATTGAAATCTCAAGCTCTTGTTTTTCCACCGACCAGATTTGAATTTCACCCATTCTGGCAGGTTGACCACCTGCCACGGCAATTCGTTTTCCATCGGGAGAGAATGCGACTGACTCGATCCGCTCAGACATTCCAATGAGACGACCCAGAAGCTGTTCTCCATCACCCGATCTCAGCAAGACTTCATGAAACCCTGCAACGGCAAGAATTTTACCATCTGGCGAGAAATCAATCGAAGTCACAACAGGCGGTTGCGTATAAACTGGAGGGTGCTCCTTATCATACGTTGCAGTTGCAAGTTCGGGCGAATCGTCCTTAGCTCCTTGTTCGATCCACTGCCGAATCAAATCAATTTCGATCTGTGACAGTGGAGGCTTTCCTTCCGGCATTGATGCTTTGCCGTCCTGCGGAGTGATCTGTTCGATCAGGTAGCTTTCGTCTGGTTTGCCAGGAACGATAGCCAGTTCTTCGCTTTCACCTTTCTTCATCAGATCGGTGAATGAAGTCATCACATAGTCGCCGCTCGACTTTGCGGACTGGTGGCAGCCTTGGCAGTGTGCCTGAAAGAGCGGTCGGATTTCAGAGTGATAGCTAATTTCGCGAGCGTCTGAGATATTTACGGTCAGCGAGACGAGCAAAACCAATGGCAAAAGTATGAGTCGGTGAAGCATGAGGATGTCTGATTCCAAAACCTGATGGGAGTGATGAGACACGTCAAATTACAACGGCGAGGTGACTCAGGTGTCGGCCTCATGACCAGATTCCAAACAAAATCTCAACACAAAATTGTTTGGATGATCGATGCGACAAATACAAATAGAGGTGGGCAACATTGAGGTAGGAGTTGCTTACCCTGAGTTTCACAGCAATACAAACCAATCCCCGGGAAGAGAACTGATCCAGTACCCCTTATACAAGCTGGAAATCTGGTTTGCAAGAACTGATTGCCAAGTCGCTTGGTCCGAATGAGTTTTGGTGCGATTTTTCACGGCATAAATCTTGGTGAAAAACACAATAACGCAAGAAATCATTTGAACTTATCGGTTTGTACTGATATTATCGGCCCCACGCTCTAGTGTTCGCAGGATGTTTGCATGAGGCGTACCTGGCCAGTCAATGCAGACCGAACGAGTATCTCATTCGGTCGAAGCACTCGTGATACATGGAGGAGTGAGTTTAGATGGATGTTGTCACACAAAAAGACACAGACGTAATGTTTATTCTCGGGCGGCTTTACGAG
>DAOUPA010000071.1 GCA_030626405.1 Planctomicrobium sp. | reverse complement strand
GGTCGCGGCTTTCTCGCGATCTGTTCCCGGACGTTGGACAACATCGACAATCAGGCCACGGACGATGATGATCCACAACGTTTGTTCGTCCATTTTGGATTTGACCTGATAAACAAAATTCGCCTGACTGCTCCAATCATGAAATCGGCGCAGGTGGTCGGATACGTAATGAAACCCTTTCGCTCGATCTCGGAGTTTGGCGGCTCTCTCAAACTGACGATCTTTTGCCGCGGCCAGCATTTGCTGTTCGATTTCACCGAAGATTTTTGCAGAGCGTCCACTCAAGAAAATCTGTGCTCGATTGAAGGCAGTTCGATACTGCTTTCGAGAGCAACCGCCGATGCACGGACTGAGACATGTTTTCATCTCTGCTCGTAAACACGTGATGGGAACTTCCGTCTGGATTTGTTCATCTTCTCTAAATTGCATCCTGGTTTGCTTGGGGCAATCCCGGAGGCCAAAGTGTAAGTTCAGATGCTCGACTGCCGATGTTGTCAGTTTGTTGAACGGCAACGGTCCCCAGACACCAACGTGATGCTTGGGGATTTTTGTGACGAGTTGAAACGACTCTACCTCTTGCGCGGTAGCGATGACGTAGCCGATCTTCATGCGAACCGGATGCCCCTGCACATTCAACTCCGGGCGGAACTGACGGATAAGTTCACGTTCTCGCAACCGGGCGATCAGCCCATGTGGAAGCGTTTGCCAGACGAGACAGACAGCCCGACGGCAGATGCGCGTCTCTTTCTTCTTAGCTCCGGCAGATGAGAAATAAGTGAGAAACCGCTTCTGTAAACTCGTGGACATGCCGACATAAACAACGTGTCCGGCTTCGTCGATCATTCCATAAACGCCAGGAAGTTTGGGACACTGCAATCGTATCCGCTCGCGAATCGCTTTGAGTGTTCCATCAAGCGGCAACGAATAGACTTCCGTCGGTACCTCAGCCCATTTACTCTTCCCAAACATGGAGCAGAGTTGAGGCAGCAATTCGATTGTGACACGCTTCCTTGCCATCAGCAGTCTTTCAGTAATCAGTTGACGCGGTAGTATCGCTAAACTTCGCCAAAAAGGAAGACGTGTTGAAACGTTCACCAGCGAAGGGACAATTTTCACGAGACGGTCGATTCACTCCCGATGGGAAGACAAAGTTAGTAACATGCCTGACTGTTGAAACGATTTAGAATTTCAGAGGCAAGTGAGACAATGGCAGATTTGATTCGTGTCGGGCTGATCGGAGCAGGTGAGAACACTCGACTGCGTCATATCCCTGGACTTCAGGCAATTGATGGTGTCGAGATCACTGCGGTCGTGAACAGTAGCCCCGAATCGAGCGAGCGTGTTGCTGCCGAATTTGGAATTAAGAACAGATTCGAAACCTGGCAAGAGCTGGTTGCTTCGCCAGATATCGATGCGATCGTCATCGGAACCTGGCCGAATTTGCATTGTGAAATCACTTGTGCCGCACTCGAAGCTGGCAAACATGTCCTGACAGAAGCACGCATGGCTTGCGATCTTTCCGAAGCACGCAAAATGCTCGACGTCTCGAAGCAGCATCCAGATCAAATCGCTCAAATTGTCCCAAGTCCATTTGGATTGGTCAGCGGTCCAACTCTGGTTGATCTTCTTAAATCACATTTTGTAGGTGATTTGCGAGAGGTTGTCGTCTTGGGAGCGAACGACCAATTCTGGGACTACAGCAAGAAAATACATCCGCGACAATGTGCAAAAATGAGCGGTAAGAATGTCCTTGCACTTGGAATTCTTCACGAAACGCTCATGCGGTGGCTTCCTGAGCCGGTACAGGTTTTTGCTCAAAGTGAAATTTTCGAACCGACGCGACCATCGCCTGAAGAGAACAGCTTCGTGGATGTCACCGTTCCAGACAGTCTGCAAATCATCTCGGAATTGAAAGGTGGCGTCCGCTGCATGTACCACTTGAGCGGTATCGTTCTGTTCGGTCCTGGACTTCAAATTCACCTTTACGGTAGCCGTGGAACCATCAAAATCGAGTTTGTCGATGGTGAAGAAAAAGTCACCTACGGCCGCGCGCAGGATTCCGAATTACAGGTCATGGAGATCCCGGAAGACGAACGAGGAGCATGGAATGTCGAACAGGATTTCATCGACGCCATCCAAGGCAATAAGCCGGTCACGCTGACTGACTTCAAATCGGGAGTCAAGTACATGGAATTCATTGAAGCCGTCTCCCGCAGTGCCGAAGAGAACGCTCCAATTTCATTACCGCTTGAATAAGATGTAACCGTTCATAAGTTAAGGAAAAATTTGTCACCATTTGAGCAAAAGGAAAATTGAAACACAGAGGCACGGAGTTCACGGAGGTGAAAAAATCTTCTCTGCTCACTCATCTCTGACTTCAGGATGGTGATCATGAAGTAAAAAGGAAGAGCCACGGATTGACACCGACTAACATGGCTTCGAAGGTTTGTGTCAATCGCACACTCCCTAATATTTCACTGGTGCTGATCTTGAAATTCTTCTCCGGTGTTCTGGCCCTAATTGATGGTTTGGAAATTCTGGACTGGCTCACTTCATTCTTATTCGAACGGGAGGAAACAGAGTATCAACAAGCACAAACAGGTTTCAACGCTGTGTTCTCTGTGCCTCTGTGTTTCCGTCTTTTTTTCGTGCATGTTCACAGTGAGATTCGCTTCATGCAGCGTCAATCTGTAAACGGCTACATTCACTTTTTCATCCACAAGATTCGTAGTTCGACAACTCATGAAAACGACATCTTCCGAATTCGCCGGACGCCGAGTGACCGTGATGGGACTTGGACAGTTCGGTGGCGGAGTTGGAGTTGTTCGCTTTTTACTGGAGCGTGAAGCACAAGTCACGCTCACAGACCTGCAAACAGAAGAACAACTTTCGGAGTCACTTTCTAAAATCGATGTCAACGCGCTGCAGCAAATTGTCCTAGGGGAGCACCGCGAGGAAGATTTTCGAGTAGCAGACCTTGTCGTATACAGCCCTGGCGTTATTCTTGCGAAAAATCGATTCACACAAATCGCCATCGATGCTGGCATTCCACTGACAACAGAAATGAATCTCTTCTGGGAGCGATGCCTCGCAAAGAAGATTGTCGTGACAGGCACCGTTGGGAAATCGACGACCTCGACGCTAATTCATCACTTACTCTCTTCGAGCGGGGTCCCATGCCGACTTGGCGGCAACATCGGAGTGAGCTTGCTCCCAGAAGTTGATTCTCTCAATAGCGATGACTGGGTAGTCCTCGAACTCAGCAGTTTTCAACTCGGTCATCTTGCGACTCTCAAACCGCGACCGGAAATTGCAGTCGTGACAAACTTTCATCCAAACCATCTCGATTGGCACGATAACCTTGATGACTACCGGACAGCCAAGCAAATCGCTCTTCAATGGCAAAAGGAGAATGACGAAACAATTTTGAACGACGATGACGCAGACGTTTGTAATTGGTCTTCCAATGGAAAACGCTCTGGGTTCGGAACGGGCAAATCCTCTGGTAGCGGCGTTCGAATTCTGAAAGATCGTTTTCTGATCAACACCGAGTGCATTCGTGGTGAAATCGCTTTTGACTCACTCAGTACCGTGCTGAACCAACCTCACCAGCACCTCAACATCGGTGCGGCAATCGCGGCCCTTGGCTCGCAGTTTCCTATCCCGATAGAAAAGATCATACAGAGCCTTCAATCTTTTCGTTTCCTGCCACATCGCCTGGAACACGTTGCCGAACACGAAGGAATTCTGTTCATCAACGATTCCAAAGCGACGACACCTGAAGCGACAATGGCAGCGTTGGCATCAAGCACGACGCCAACGGTTCTTATCGCAGGTGGTGCCACCAAACAGGTTGACCTCACCGAGCTTTGCCAAGTGATCCCATCAAAAGCGAAAGCAGTTGCTCTCATCGGTAAAACCGCCTCAGAGATGGCTCGGCTTCTTGCGAAAGCTGACTCGAATATCATTCACTCAGTCCACACAGATTTACGCAGCGCTTTTCACTGGTCGCTGAATCAAGTTCAGCCGGGTGAAACTCTGTTACTCTCCCCAGGGTGTAGTAGCTTTGGACAGTTTGTGAATTATGAAGACCGCGGAAATCAATTTTGCAAACTGGTGAACGAAATCAAAGAAACATAGAATGGCTTGATCACTTCACTCGGAGGCTTCAATGCTACACAACTATCTTGAAACTATCCCACAAATCGGTCGTGTGGAGTGGATCGGACTCTCGCCAGAATCACGCGGTGACATTCTTTCGGTTGAAGAAGTCGAAGCCGTGGTTGGTCACGGGCTGACTGGCGACCATCACAGTAAAAGTAAAACTGGCGGCGAGAGGCAAGTTACGCTCGTTCAAAAAGAGCACCTTGCCGTTGTGACTCAGTGGATTCAAAAAGCCGAACTGTCACCGGAATTGCTGCGGAGAAACTTACTCATTTCCGGTATCAATTTAATTTCGCTGAAGAAGCAATCTTTCCGCATCGGCGAAGTCATTCTGCAAGGAACCGGCAACTGTGCTCCTTGTTCGCGCATGGAAGAAAATTTGGGCGAAGGTGGCTATCAAGCAATGCGCGGCCTTGGTGGGATTACTGCGAAGATCATCTCAGACGGAACAATCCACGTCGGCGATCAAGTTGAATTCATCTCTGACGAATCCGAGCCCGGCTGACGAATCGGTAACAACCACAACGCTGCAGTCACTCGACCGCCCCAGGAGACCAGAAACAGAAACTGGTAAACTTCCATCTGCGACCAGTCTGAATTTTGCAATAATTGATCCAGCCAGAACCCGCCGATCAAGCCTGCAACCCCAGCGACTAGCCCGCTTCCCTGACGGGAGAGACTTATGTGTAGCGCGTTATCGCCACTCGGCGCGAGCTTGAGCGTGAGGTTCATAAGCGCCACATTCACAAATCCAAACCCACCCCAAATCAAGTACGCTCCAACTGCCAACCATTTCGTATCAGGAGTAGCGACCCACCAAAACCACATCGCGAAACTCACGAAGATCAAACTCCAAATTAAAACTTTCTTGTCCTGCGATTGATCGCAAAGAATCCCAGCCCACCAAGATGTGACCATTTGTATCGACAGCATCAGTGCTAGCAAAACGTAGTATTCTTGCAGGCTGATTTCTAAAACCTTGACACTAAAAATGAATAGGACAGACTGCGTGAGTCCCTGAAAGAACGACAACCACCAGCGCGAAACCAACAACCACCGAAATGATTTGCTGAGCGATCCACCGAGTCGAAACTTTTTCTTCGGCCGATCGATTTTCATCCGGACAGGTCGATCCGGAATCCAGAGCATCGGCACAATTGAAGCGATGACCAACAGTGCTCCGATTCCAAAAATGACTGCAAAGCTCCATCCCTTCCAGTGTTCTGATAACTGATCAATCCATTTCTGACGGGCAAGCCCCACGCTGATCGGAACCGCCATGGCGATGAACAGTGATGCAATCTTTCGCTTCGCAAAGAACGCACCCCAGTGCACTTCCGGAACGAGTTCACTGAGCCAGGAAATGTAGCTGCAGTATGCCACTCCCTGAAAGAGATGCCAGACAATGATCGCTCCCAGAATGACAGGCAATGCAAAATCTGAGTTCTCTTGAAACAAAAGCACTGCCGGGATCAACAAGGCAGCGATGCGCCCAAGAAACAGGCAAACAATCCACAGCCATTTTCGACTACGGACGCGGTTCAAGATTGCCCCAGTGAAAAGACTGAGTGCTTCGGAAGATTCCGGTGCGACCTGAACGGCAGCGATGAAAAATGCCGAGGGCTGAAACTCGTAAACGAAATAAGATAGAAATCCACCGGTTGTTAACGAGTGACCGGCGGTGAAGAGCATTTGACCACAGACCACCGCGCGGGTCACGCGCCGTGTTGATGGCTCAAATTTCGAGGAGTCCAAAAAAGAAGCCATGCTTGCCTGGATGTTTCAGTAAAACGCCTCAAAGCTTACATGGCTTGTTGTCAATTGGGCAGCGAATAAATCGTGACTACTTAGCCTTCACTTCCCAAGTATCTCCAGAGTGAAACAAACTTTCCAGGTCGCCGCTTCCTTGCTGCTCGATGCAATCGTGGAACTGACGGTCGACTTCACCATCGTAGGTAGGTCTTTCGACACAGCGGAAAATGCCCATCGGCTCGGGAGAATTCGGCCAACGCATTTGCGCCAGACGGAATGCGTGATCCGGGTCATCGATCGACTCGTCGTGAAACAGCAAGTCATCATCTTTCACATCGCTGAGGCTGACCACTTCTGGGTGACCGGCACCGTTAAGCCGAATGCCTTTGTCTCGGTCGTTTCCGTAGATCAGTGGTTTTCCATTTTCAAGGTAGATGCAGTTCTCATGTTTTTGATCCTTTTTAGTCGCGAACTCAAACGCACCAGAGTTGAACACGTTGCAATCCTGGTAGACCTCAACGAATGCGGAACCTTTGTGGTTCGCAGCACGTTCGAGAACCATCGTCAGGTGCTTGACATCGACATCCGCACTCCGAGCAACAAAAGTTGCTCCAGCTCCAATTGCGACCGAAAGTGGGTTCAGTGGCTGATCAAGAGAACCAAACGGCGAACTTTTTGTCTTCTTTCCACGGGGACTCGTCGGAGAGTATTGTCCTTTAGTCAGTCCATAAATCTGGTTGTTGAACATGATGATTTTCAAGTCAACATTCCGGCGTAGAGCATGCAAGAGATGGTTCCCTCCAATGGAAAGGGCATCTCCGTCTCCGGTAATGACAAAGACAGTCAAGTCTGGTCGAGCAACTTTGAGTCCCGTCGCAATCGCAGGTGCTCGACCATGGATACTGTGCATTCCGTATGTCGCCATGTAGTACGGAAACCGACTGGAACAGCCAATTCCTGACACGAAAACAATATTCTCTCTCGGGATCCCCAGAGTTGGCAAGACTTTCTTCATCTGGGCGAGAATCGAATAGTCCCCGCAGCGTGGGCACCAGCGAATTTCCTGATCGCTCGCGAAGTCTTTTTGAGTTAGAACAGGAAGAATTGTATCAGCCGACATGGTGAAACACCTGAGAATATGAATGAATTATTGAGACGGATTTTGTTAATCTTTTTGCTTGGCAATCACACGATTGCCTCGATCAATTTTGTTTTACAAAGTGAACGATCAACAGCTCTGCGAATTGCATCACAGTTGCGGTCGTTAACTCGCTAGTACCTCATCAATTTTGGCACACAATTCACCGATGAGGAACGGCTTTCCTTTGACTTTTGTGAAACTGACTGCATCGACGAGGTAAACTCCTCGTAAAATCATCCACATTTGACCAGCATTTAGCTCCGGAATCAGAACCTTCTTGTAGTTTTTGAGGATCTGACCGAGATTTTTCGGGAAGGGATGAATGTATTGCAGGTGGCAATGCGCGACTGATTTGCCTTGTCGTCGCGATTCGGTACAAGCCGATTTCACAGCACCGTATGTTCCGCCCCAACTGACGACGAGAAGATCACCAGACTCAGGCCCTTCAACTTCCTGTTCTGGAATCGAGTCGGCAATGTTGGCAACTTTTTGGGCACGAGTTCTAATCATATGTTCATGGTTATCTGGATCGTAAGAAACTTCTCCAGAGCCATCCCATTTCTCAAGACCTCCTAAGCGATGCTCCAGCCCCGGTGTTCCGGGAATTGCCCAGGGACGAACGAGTCGATCATCGCGAAGATACGGCAGGTATTCGTCACCTTCGCCGTTGGGTTCTGTCGTGTATTGAACATTGATTTTGTACAAATCAGAGACGTCTGGAATCTTCCAAGGTTCTGCTCCGTTGGCGATATAACCATCTGTCAACAGGAAGACTGGAGTCATGTACTCCACAGCAATCCGCACAGCTTCTTGTGCCATGTTAAAGCAATCCGCTGGAGACCGAGCCGCAATGACCGGCATCGGAGCGTCTCCGTTACGACCAAAATACGTCATAAACAAATCAGACTGTTCCGTCTTCGTTGGCAAACCTGTACTTGGTCCACCACGTTGCACGTTGACGATGACCATCGGAAGTTCAGTGATGATTCCCAGACCAATCCCTTCACTCTTCAGAGCAATTCCAGGACCACTACTTGCTGTCACGGAAAGCGCCCCACCAAATGCAGCCCCGACAATCGAAGTGATCGCTGCAATTTCGTCTTCAGCTTGAAACGTCTTCACTCCGAACCGCTTCAGCTTGGAGAGTTCGTGAAGAATGTCGCTGGCAGGAGTAATCGGGTAGCCGCCATAAAAGAGTTCTTTTTCGGCCAGCTTAGCGGCCGTTGCCAAACCCATCGCGACAGCTTCATTCCCGGTAATTTTCCGATAATGACCCGGCTCAAGTTCAGCTGAAGGGACTTCATAGTGAACAGTAAACTGCTCGGTTGAAAATCCGAAGTTGTATCCTGCCTTCAACGCTCGTAGATTTGCCTCGACGATACTGGGATATTTAGAAAATTTCTCTTTCACCCAATCTTCGGTCGGAGTGGAATCCCGATCATACAACCAATATACAAGCCCCATCGCAAAGAAGTTTTTGCACCGGTCGGCTTCACGGACCGTCAGTCCCAAACCAGCAACCGCGTCACGTGTCAGCCGTGTCATCGGAACTTTATGGATTCGATACGCTGCGAGTTGACCACCTTCGTCATCAAGCGGGTTGGACTCGTAGTGAGCTTTTTTGAGGTTACTCTTATCGAAAGCATCTTCATTGACAATGAGCGTTCCACCACGCTTCAAATCTTCAAGGTTTGTTTTCAAAGCTGCCGGATTCATCGCAACGAGCGTGTCAACATCATCGCCAGGCGTGAAAATCTCAGCGCTTGAAAAACAAACCTGAAAACCACTGACACCAAAAAGTGAACCGGCGGGAGCACGGATTTCTGCAGGGAAATCTGGCAGTGTGCTGACGTCGTTTCCAAAGATTGCGGAGACGTTCGTAAATTGCGTACCGGCTAGCTGCATTCCGTCGCCACTATCGCCACAAAAGCGAATCACGATCGATTCAACCGTTTCCAGAGTTTTGGATCCGTTTGAAGACTTTCCATTTGTTGTGGAGGCAGGACTCTCAGAAGACATTATTGAGTGGTTCCCTGGTAGAACTCCGCAATTTGGTTAATACCAATTGGGAGGGATCTCTGTTGAGATGAATTGAGATCAAGAATTATCTGTTGGGTGATTGGCGAACGACTCCACACCAAAGGGAAATCCCCTTCGAATTGAATTCCAGAACGCGTTGACATTGTTCGTATATACATGTTCGTCGACCGAGGCTTCCCTCGCCCTTCGAATCCCGCAATCAGTAACTGAATTCGTCTATTCTTACAGTTCCTTTAACACTTGCAAAGAGATTGATTAGAGAAAACAGGAAGAGTTGATCTGTTTTCTCATTTTCGAGCATATTCTGCTGGTGTTTCTCCTGACACGGTGCTAACTCTCTTCACCATGAACAATCCGCCTACGTTGGTATCTCGGTTGACCATCCCAGCCGAGTTTCCGCTGCAAGGTTTGGTAGAAACTGTGACCCTGAATTCGAATCAACTGAAATGAAACGCCCGCCTGACGAATCGTGACCGAATCGCCTGATTCAAACGGCACTTTGATTTGACCATCAACCACGAGCATGACTCCATCCGGGGCGCCGGGCGAGGTCAGGACATACTCGGCATCAGCACGGTCGACGATGGGACGGACAGTCAGGGTGTGCGGACAAATCGGCGTAATCACGAAGGCTCTGAGATCCTGCCGTAAAATTGGCCCTCCGGCAGACAGATTGTGTGCCGTCGAACCAACTGGCGTACTGACGATCAATCCATCCCCACTATATGTCGTGACTGCCAGCCCATTGATTGCCAACTCGACATCGATCAACGAAAGCGAAGCCCCCGAAAGTAAAGCCGTTTCGTTGAGACCTAAGTACCTCACAGAGTCGCCGTTTTCTTTTCGGTGATGGCATTCGAACATCAAGTGAGAAACAACCTCAAATTTCCTTTCTACCAGATCGTTAATAATTTGTTGCAAATCACTTTGATTAATATCAGCAAGGAAACCCAAACGACCGAGATTGACCCCCAGGATGGGGATCTGCTTCTCCCCAAACCATCGACAGGCTCGCAAGATTGCACCATCCCCCCCGACGACGAACGCCACCTCTGCATCAAACTCAGTACATGCCTCATCATTTGCAGTGAGGCTGGCTACGAGTTCGATGCCATCATGCTGCTGGAGCAAATCTCGCAGCGCACAATGAGCCAGTTGCACGTGTTCAGATTGATCACGTGCGACGACAATCACTTTCAACGGGGATGAGGACATTTCAGAGCCGCTGCCTTCGATGAGTCTGCATTATTGGTGACGAACCGGCAGATCTTGTTATGATGAGACTGTGTGTTGTTGCTTACTCTACCAAGTTTGATCGATGCCAGACTACCGAATGCCATATTTTCGATTTCCTAAGCTGATTCATTACTTTGCATTCTGCTTGTCGACCGTTGGGGTGATGAGTTTTCTCGTGAATCAGACTCGCGCAGACGGGCCTCTCACACGTACGCCTGCCGAAACAGTGAAACGGCTGCTGAATACATCGCTGCATGTCGCTGAAACATTTGATCGGGAAGGCATCTCCCCAAAAAGTGTTGTCGCGCAACAGCAACTGATCAACGATTTAACGAAATTGCTGGAGCAAAGTGGTCGGGCAAAGTCACCTGCTGACGCGCCAACACAATCCCAATTCCAGAATTCCGACACTAGCGATCAAAGAAATTCGAACCCTCCTCAAGGAACTCAGAGTAGTTCGACCGCCGGTCAGGCGCCAGTGGCTCAAGTCTTGCCAAACATTGACATCGGTAACCTGGATCAACGTGAGAACTTCGCCGATGCGGTGTGGGGTCATTTACCACCACGCGAACGCAACGACCTGTTGAGAACTTACAGCGAGTCGTACTTGCCTGGCTATGAAAACCGCGTGCAGCGATATTTCGAAAAGCTCGCCAAGTTACGGCACAGGCGACCGGACAAGTCATCAATGAAAATTGAGCACGTTTCTCCACCACGGCGATAAGCGTTCATTTCAAAAGAACGGCTCAGCGAAACAGAGATTGTGCCACATCACTTGGGCTTCTCGTTGCGTATCAACTGTCGGTAGATGTCCCAATTGTTTCCATCCTTCACTGCGATAATTAGCAGCCAAGTTTTCTCGTCACTCGAATCGAGTATCGGCAAATCCTCAAGGTAGTCATCGCACTTTGGAGAAAGCTGCGAAACGACCGAGTAGATCCCAGCTTCCTGTCGCAGGGCCGATGCTGTCAAAAAACTAACGGCTGTATAAGTCTCGTCTTCAACGATTACTCGCCCATTCGCAAGCCTGACAGCCGTAGGTCTGCCGTACGCGTCATACGAATCGAACGGATCAACAAAAATGCTGCTTCGACCACACAAGTTGATTCGGTTGCTTGATTTGTCGCTTCCGTTTCTGCGAATCAGTTGAGCATGTACTTCTTCTCCGAACGCAGCTTGAATCCGCCGGACCAAGTCCAAATGGCTGCCGTGGTCAATCGGGTTGATTGTTTGAGTCCAGTCAAACCCAGAGTCCTCTTTCGTTGCCTTGCTGGGGATACGAACCTTGCGCACCATTTCGGTTGACCACTTGTAAACTCTCTGCACTAACTGTGCATCGACTGGAAAGCGACCGCGATACAGTGGTGGAGTTTCGTCTCGGCTTGGGCGACCTTGTGACCTGTAGCGGTAGCTGACTCCCAATTGATAAGGGTCGACAGGAATGACCAGTTCACGCTTGGCATCAATCGCCATTTCGCCTGATGACGACGGTACTATGGTCACCAATTCGTTTTCGCGAGCAATCAATCCCTGATCGGTGATGTCCCGAATGACGACTCGCCCTCCGTCGTCGTTTCCTTTCATCTTGTAATTCGCCGAGAGAATCGCTCCGGCGGTGAACAGCACTGTGACGACCGGAAAGAAAACCCACGTGTATTTGCGAAGTCCCAGCGATCCCAGGAGAATATAATCGAGCGGCCCAATCGCCAAGATGTATAAAAACAATGTTACTCCCATCATCCAGAGCGGAAGCATTTGCATTCCTTCTGGAAACGTCTCTTCCAGCAACCCTGTTCCTCCGCCTGTCGGCGTTGATCGAAATCGATCTATGAATTGCTGAACACCGGGATCATTCACACTGGAATAGTTCAAATTGTTCAACACGGTGTAACGCCGTGCCGGTTCAAGTGACCACTCACCTTGACTGGAATTCAAAATCTCCGCTTGCTGCTCCTTCCGAACTTTCCAAAGATGAATAAACATTCGGCGAACGTCTTTTTCTGAATAATAGTTATCGAACTTTGACGAGTTCGCATCGCCCCCTAGCACAACTCTTCCTAACCCGCAGTGTCGCAAGAGAGGAGCTTCCGTCGAACGGTTGGCAAACTGCAACGTCCCGTCACTCAGCTGATAAGCCAGCGGAGACTCAGCATCTGCGTTTAGAAATTCGTTGAGCAGCTGACTGCGATCCGATGCTAAGCGTTCGCTCTCATCCAGAAAAATGGCAACGCTTCCACCAGCTCGGCACCACGCGAGCAGGGCACGACCTTGCCGGTCGCTGAGTTTGGAAAATAAATTCCCACGGAGAATCACAAGATCACTGACGCAATGATCAAGCGGATGGTTGGGGAAGTTCTGGACACTCATCGGCCTGGACAGCGTCACCACCGAGCGTGAATCAGGCCTGCTGATTCGATACTCTGGCATGTGGCTTTCCAGAACGAATTGCGATGCAATATTGTTGTCGCGTTGCGCCAAAACTTCATCGGCACCCGTCGCGACCGTAATCACACAAGACCGTCGTTCCACGCCTGGAAGTCGCAAAACTTGTTCTTGAAGTGCAAAGGCACGTCCATCATCCGTGACGAAAGTGGGATAGAAGTCAAAATTCGGTTGCCAAACCCCGGATGTCGGTGGCTGAACGAGAAACTGTAATACCTGCTCACCCCGGGTAATGAAAAGGTCTTCGAAAAGATAAGTCGTCACCAAAACTCCACCATTGGAAGTCACAACTTGACATTTGAGATCACCAGCAATGCCAGCTTTGTTCCCAAAGTAGTTGACGTTCATCAACAATGAAATCGGACCGCCATTGCGATTTGTACTCGAAGAAATATCGAGTTCGACCATCAGAGGAAGCTTGTCACCCTGGGAAGAACTCTGAGAAAAACACTGTTTGGGCGCAATCAAGAACAGCAACGCAAATGCGATATAAACAGCTCTCGCAATTCTCTGACTGGCGATTCTCATTAGTCAGGAATCCCTGTTGGCTTCTTCTGGAAGTACCACCATTCAACTAACAAAATGACGAATGCGAACGCCGCAAACCAGGTCCAGAGCGGCTTGTCCGTCAGCAGTCGTTCTCGTTCAGCTTCAACAGAGAGTTCGTTGAAGGTAATCGTCTCGACGGTCTCCAGTCTTGTTTCCGTTGCGTTCAAGAGACCGACACCCACTTTCGTGACCAATTCACCACCATCGCGAATTTCGTATTCTCCTGCCATGGTTGCTGAAATCCCCTTGAGAAGACCTTTCTCATTGGTCGATCGCCGTTCGTGCTTTCCATCTGGCAAAGTGACTCGATACGTTTTTTCTTTCGCCAGTTCCATTGCCGGAAGGACACCAGTCGAAGGTGCACGCAATTCGGTGAGCGAGGCACGCTGCATCGCTTCGGTCATGATGTTCGCGACCAAAACCGGAAAGCCGACGCGATACGGCAAAGTGGATCGATCTGTGTGAAATAACAAATAGTATTTGATCCGAATTCCATCGCGTTGGCTCAGGATCAACGGACCACGGTTTCCATGTGCCAGAATTTTGTAGCCCAACTCTTCGATGTGAATGTCCTCAACACCTTCGTTCTTGATCGGTAATTCCGAAATCACCACATCTTTGAGTTGAACATGCTGCAAGATCTGGGCATCCCGCTGCCAGTCAACAACCTCGGCGGATTCGTCTTCAATACGCACAAGAGTTTTCAGATCTTCAGGAACGACACCAATAAAAACGGAAACGCCAGCAGGCTTGCCGAGATCGCCAGATTTGTCCGAGATGAGAAGATCGTAGTCGACGGCATTCTCGCTTCCGTCTGTCAGCGGAAAAACATCGACTCCTTCCAAAGCTTCCAAGGCATGCCGAAAAGTCGTCAACTCACCGGGGCAGAAGACATCGACATCTCGCCCTTTCGGTAAATTCAACCACGTCTGGTTATCGACCTGCAGTGCATCGTGCCCAACAGGTTCAAGCGTCGCCTCTAAATATTGAGCCGACTGCGCATCGACTTTGAAGATAATTCGCTGAGCTTCACCGGGACCGAGAACAATCTGTTCGTCTCCGACAAGTTCTCCGTTTGCTTTGAGAATCACTTTGCTTTCGGTGCTACCTGACCCTGCTCCTTCAACTCGAAGAAAAACGTCCCACGCCTCAGGTGTTGCTCGACGAGCATTCAAAGCCGTGATGCCGATGTTGTTGCCTGGGGAATCGATCTGGAAGAAATCGACCGAGAACGGTAAATCAAAATCGACTTCCGCCATCAACTTGCCGGTCGCTGGATTTGGTTTCGTCGGCAAGTTGCCGTCTGAGTAAAACCGGACCGTTTTAATTTCCTGAGTTCGCGAAAGAGCCTGCGCGAGTCGTAGCCCGTCGACCACATTGCTGGGAACGTCTTGGACTTTGAGTTTGGCGAGTGCGTTCTTCAAGACCTGTTTGTTGTCGGTGAACTCCGTAAGCCGTCTTGCCGAAGCTCCAACGGCAATGAGCGTCAGTTTCTGGTCTGGAAGAAGTCCATCGACGATTTGCAAAATTTCTGCCTTGGCAAGATCGAGTCGCGTGTCCCCCTCCTGATCAACACTTCCCATGCTTGCCGAGACGTCGATCAGAATTGGCAGATAAGTCAGCTGTTCAGCGTTCCCTTTCCAATACGGCTGCATTGCTGCCAACGCCACCAGGCAGAGCAGCAACAATTGCAAGAACAACAAGAAATTGCGTTTAAATTTCTGAAACGGCGCGTTCACACGTTGATCGTTGATGACTTGCTGCCACAACGCAAGAGAGGAGATTTCGACTCGCGTTCTCCGCAGCTTCAAGAAATAGAAAATGATGATCGGAATCAGCAGCGCAAACAAGGCCGCCCCGATTGGGTTAAAGAAACTCGGTATGAAACTCGACAACCAGGACATTGAGTAGGATTGAGGGGTTAGGAATCAGGATTTAGGAATTTGATGCATTATCGAATCCAACCGTTTCGCAGCAAACGATCAAACAACAATTCTTTCAAAGGGATTTCGCTCGATGTCGCAATAAACCGACCGCTCCGCTTGCGGCACTGCGAACCGAGGTAATCTTCAAGTGCCTGACGATGTTGATGGTACAGTCCCAGCAGTTCTCCGACCGAGGAAACATCGAGCGTCGCGTTCGATTCGGCATCAACAAACCGCATGTCGCCTGCCAGTTCCGGGTTCAGTTCAGTTGGACCGAGAACCTGAACGCCGTAGATCTCCAGCCCTGCCCCATGCAACAAATTAAAACCGCGCGAGACATCACCAAAAGTCAAGAAGTCGGAAATGACAATCGCAATTCCTTTTCCCGAATGTTGTTTGAGAACCTGTTCGATTGATTCCTCAATGGGAATAGAGCCGCCAACTTCCGTCTGTTCCAGAAACTGAAAGAATCGCTTCAAACTGCTGCGACCGCTGCATGGTTTCAGGAACGGCATTCGTCCGCGTCCCTGACCGCAAGTGTAAACGCTGACGCGCTCGACATTCATCAGCCCCATCACTCCCAGTGATGCGGCGACTTGTCGGGCCAAATCGAACTTGCCTTCGAACTCCATCGACGCGGAACTGTCAAGCAGAATCGCTACGTGCATCTCTTCTTCATGTGCATACAGTTTCAAATACGGCTGATTCAATCGCGAGAAGATATTCCAGTCGACGTAACGAATATCATCACCAGCGACGTACTCTCGGTAGTCGGAGAACTCGATACTCGTCCCCCCTTTGCCGGACATATGTTCCCCGCGCATTCGATTCGTACGACGACGCATCGGATTCAACCGCATCCGCTCCGAGCGCGCGAGAACATCATTCGGCAGCAAAGTCGTAAATTGTGAAGCAGCGATGGACATATTATTCACTTAGCTCCTGCTTGGACTTGAGCAAACAACCAGTCCCAAACGAGACGATTCTCTGCCGTCACATCCCAGCTATTGTGTCCGACTCCAGGGTATTCCGTGTAGATGGCATTGCCACCGAGTTCATTCAACGCTTCAACCATCTCACGTGAGCGGCTGACTTTGACAGCTCCATCGGCGTCTCCGTGAAAGGCCCAAACCGGGACGTTGACGAACTCTTTTGCGAAAGCCGGATCGCCACCACCACAAATCGAAACCGCCGCCGCGAACTCTCCCGGCTGACGTTGCAGTGCATCCCAAACACCGAATCCGCCCATGGAAAGACCACAGATGTAGACGCGGTTCACATCGACAGGCAAGTCGTTTTTCAATTTCTCCAGGAGCTCAAAAGTGGCAGTGAGCGGAACCGATGGTTGCTTCGGCATTTTGTGTGACTCCAGTCTCCAATCCACCTCAACCCAACGTGTTCCATCCGGAGCTTGAGGAGCAATCACAAAACAAGGATGTCGCGAGAGCATCGCATCGGTTGCCAATTCCTGTGCGACATGCACGAGTTGTTTCGTGTTGTCGTCCCCTCGTTCTCCGGCTCCGTGGAGGAAGAGAACAAGCGGATACTTCTTGCCTTCTTCAATATTCTTCGGAGAGAGTTGTCGGTATCCCAGGTTCAAACCGTTCTCGGCTTGAAACGTTTTTGCTTCAAAACGACTTTCCAGGCCGCTTGCTTTTTCTGCACCATTCACCAACGAACAATATCCCCCGGTCAGGCTGACAAATGCAGCGGCGAAACATGTACTTACTAATAGTCGATTTCGAATTCGTATTCTTGACACTTTTTTACTCGCCTGCTGGCTTCCACACACTTGAAGTGTGTGGCTAAACAGTTTGCATCTTAAAATGTGAACCGCTATGCGGCTTGCTCGGGTAATGCCGAGACACATTCGTCGATCAAATCCCCGACCTGAACGTTCTCTGCTTGTCCGTCGTAATTGAGCAATGCTCGGTGCTTCAAGACTTCGTCTGCGAAGTATTTAATATCGTCAAAAGAAATATGCACACGTCCCTGGCTCAATGCTCTTACACGTGCGGAACGGATGAGAGCCTGTGCGGCTCTAGGGGAAGCTCCCCAACGCACAAATTTCTTGATTCCTTCTGGAGAAAACTCTGTCTCTGGATGTGTTGATAATACAAGGCGGCACGCAAAGTCTCGCATCGGATCCGCAACAACGACTTTATGCAACACTGTTCGCAAATGCAAAATTTCTGGTCCGTTCAAGATTTTATTAACTTCGACACGCTGCTTGAGGATCGTTCGATTCACGATGTTGTTCAGTTCATCGAGTGAGACAAACGGCACGTCAATTTTGAACAGAAAGCGATCGAGCTGCGCTTCAGGAAGTGGATAGGTTCCTTCCTGTTCGAGCGGATTCTGCGTTGCCATTACAAAGAAAGGCTGCTCAAGAGTGTGAGTCGTTCCGCCGGTCGTGACGGTACCTTCCTGCATCGTTTCGAGGAGTGCCGACTGTGTTTTCGGCGTGGCACGGTTGATTTCGTCTGCCAACAAAAGCTGAGTGAAAATCGGACCTTTGCGGAATTCAAACTGATAGCGACCATGCTCATCAGGCTGCATCATGTTCGTGCCGATAATATCCGCTGGCATGAGGTCCGGCGTAAACTGAATGCGCCGGAACTCAAGGTCGAGAACTTCGGACATCGCCTTGATCAGTTCTGTTTTCCCCAGTCCAGGAACACCTTCGAGCAAGACGTTCCCTCCACAAATGATTGCCGTCACCGCCGCTTCAACAACACGTTCCTGACCGACAATCACCTTGCCGATTTCGTCGCGGACAGCTTGAAACGTTTTTTGAAACTGACTCGCTTCTGCTTGCAGTGCAGCAATATTTTGTTCTGACATAAATCTACTTTCGTTAACTCTGTTTTCTTGTTTTACCGCTCACTTAAAATGAGCGGCTAAACGCCAACATCTCTCGTCTCTCAACTCTCCACTATTTTCTCATTCTTCATCGTCTTCACTACGCTTGCGTTTCATTGCTAACAAGCGACTCGTAGTTGTGTCTTCTTTTTTTTGCGGTGGACCACCCGCGACTCTGGTTTTCGGTTTCGATTTCTGAGCAGTTCTCTTCGCTGCCTGTTGAATGTACGGACTTGGCGATCCGGTTGTTGGGCGGAGAGGATGCTCTTTCCGGGTTTTCAAGTGTTCACTCACACTCTTTTTGCGTTCGAGCAAAGCCCCCATTGTTTTCGTTGTCTCTGCCTTGCGACCCATTCCCAGCGCCTGCAGCACTGCCACCCAATCGAGTTGCACGCGACGAACCGCGACGTCAAGTGGAATCAGCAGGGCGATGGCAATGAGGAACCAGTCAAAGACCGGTTTCGAACTCGTTTTGGGTGCGCGACGATTATAAATGTCATCCGCCGTCGTCGAGCCGTCAAGTTCTCGTCCATTTGTCGCATCCTTGATTTCTTTGAGCGTACTCATGTTGGAAGTAAACTTCAGAAACTCCGGTGAATACGAGACAATAAAACCCCCATGAATGCGATCCTCCCGGTCTCTAGACTTCCCAAGTGCGGTAACCTGAAATTGCCCTTTGTCGGCGACTGGGAATGTCCCCTGGTAGCGTCGTGGACCGACTTGCTTAAGTGGAAGCGTCAACTCCATTCCACCCGGACCGGAAACCTTGGCAGCGACTTCAAGAAAGTCTTCTTCTGGGTGAAAGTCCTCAACCATAATGATTCCCTGACCACCAGAATTGTACGTCCACATCCGTAGGTGCCCTGCCTTTTCGACTCTGGAAATCCGAATCAACAACTGCTTAACAAACGCCGTGTACTGCTCCCAATCCACCCAATCTGTTGCCCACTGATTCGAGAGAGACGAAGTAAACGCTGCCGTCGTGCCCAGGCCATAACGCCAAATCGCCAACACCGGATCGGTTTCTTTTTCGGCGGCATCTTCAGGAACGGCAAACAAGACATTTTCAGTCAGAGCATTTTCTTTGATAGATGTCAGCACAAAACCATGAAGTGTTGGCAGGCCGCCAATCCCTTCCAGAACAGCAGAAGGAAAACCGACTTCGGGACTGATATCTCTTTCCTGAATCATACTCCGCTTGAGTGTCTTCGCTTCTTTAATGAAGATCGAAGGAAGTTCATTCGGGTCCGCCGGAAAGTAGTAACGACCATCAGTGGCGTTAGCGATGTTTCGCAATGTACCGATTTCCGTCCCACCGTGTGGGAAAATTGCGACGGTAGAAATGCTGACTTTCGAGGAGATGAAATTTTGCATCAACTTCGGTGTGGCCAGTTGTGCGTCGCCATCGGAGATAATGATCATGTGTTTCGTAGCAGCGTCACTTTCCAAAAGGCCATCCAGACCCATCTTCATTGCCGGTCCAAAGGCAGGCATGTCTCCAATCGCCGCTGCATTGATCTTGGGGACCATTTCTTCATAGTCACCAGCGGGAGCGAGGTCAAAAATCCACTGATCCCCACCCGGGCCGTAAGCAATGGCGCCGACTTCATCCTGCTTACCCAAAACCTTAATCGCCTGCTTTGTGATTCGCTTCGCCCATGTATTCCCTTCGGGAAACTCACAGGTATGCAAAATAATGACCAATGCCCCTTTCGGCAGAATTTTCTTTTTGGTGATATCCATCGTGACAGGCAATACGTCTTCGACAACAGTTCGGTGGTAACCACCTGGGCCGAAGCTGTTTTCGCCGCCGATCATTAGAAAACCAGTTCCCTGATTAAACACGGCATCGCGCATTGCCTTCAATTGAACTTCATCAAACGCATCGCGCGGAACGTTTGCAAAGACCACGCAATCGTACGGCAACAGCGAAAGTGGATCGCGCGGGAATTTGTACGAGTCCACAACTTCGACGGCCCGCTCGCTCTCTTTGATCGCCATGACCAGGCGTTCATAATCGCGTCCATCTTCACTGATCGGGTCCGTCACAACCAGGACTTTCCCTTCCCCTTTGACGTAGATGTACCCAATCGCTTCGTTGTTCTCTTCGCGACCGTCCGTTCCATCTTCAAGAAGGAGTTTCGCTTTGTATTCGTAATAGCCAGGTGTCCGCAAATAGATCGGAATATCGACCCGAGTTTTCCCCTCGGCAAACTCGACGTTGATCGGCTCCTCCGTGATCGAGTCTCCGTTCTCCTCAATCACCAGTTTCCCTTTGCCAGCTTTCAATGACGAGATAATCACCGAGGCTTCATACGGTTCACCGAGTTTAACGGTTTGTGGCAAGTCGAGGCGTTCAATCCAGGTTTCGTCGGTGTAATTGTATTTCACCGGCATGACATCAACGGTAATGCCACGCGCGTTCAGTTGGTCCAGAACCGATTTCAAATCGCCTGCAGTTTCTGATC
>DAOUPA010000365.1 GCA_030626405.1 Planctomicrobium sp. | reverse complement strand
GTTGCAAGTATCCGGTCGGTCGTGCCGATGATTGCAAACGTTTCAGTTGCGATTGAGCATCGTCGGTCTCACCAGCAAGAGCAAATGTGACGATGGCAAGTTGCGACGCAACATTTTTATCGTGCTTACCTTTATCTCGTATCGAGTCGAGAACTTTTTTGAGCGACTGTCTGCGAATTTCAACGAGGGTGATGGCCTCTGGTTTACAGTCATCGCAGACTTGTTCAACCGGACAGTCATCGCACTCTTCTGGAATTATCAGACCTGATCCGCCTCCTCCGTTAGTGACTATATTTTCCTCTGGAGTCATAATTTTGAAGATGCCGAAGCCAACGACCGCGATTACAACCACCGACACGCCGATGATCAATCCCTTCTTGCTTTTCGTCTCCTCAACAACCGGAGCTTCGACTTTTGGGCGCTTCGACTTGAAGACCGGAACAACGCATTCGGAATTCACGCATTGAACATCTTTCCCAGCATCTTGTGGAACGATGTACCCTTTCGTCTCACACATTGGGCAAACAATTTCGTAAGTCCTCGTTTTTGTCGGGCGAGGTGAAAGCCTCAGCGCTTTACGAACCGCTGATGTGTCGACTTCGAACGGATCATCCTCTCCCGATGATTTTTTCTCCGGAGCCTTCTTAGCGGAAGTCTTTGGCTTTCCTGATTGAGTCGGCTTGGTCGATTTCGGAGTGGCCGATCCGGTTGTTTTCTTTTCAGGAGTAGCTGACGCTTTGGGGCTCGACCCTGCAGGTTTTGGTTTTCCCGACATCGATGCTCCGCAGAACGGGCAGTCGTCGACATCGTCTTCAAGAACAGAGGCCTGGCAGGCCGGACACTTGCGAAAGTCCATAATTGTTATATTTCGGCTGAAATCACGGAGTGACTGGATGTTTCGATGATGAACTTAATCGGCAGGAAGAAGTGAAAACCCTGCCAATCTGGTCGATGTGGTACTCTTTTCAGTATAACAGTTTCGATAACGTGATAGAATTGCAAGTGAATTTCTCTTTTCACAGCATGAAATTCAGTGAATTCAACATGACAGTATGAAATATTCCGCCGTCTTTATAGGTGATTCCACCTCACAATCATCTGGCGACGGGGGTTCGGACCGGATGCGGAGTTTCAGTTAATGAAAAGTATTCCTCAACAATTTTTCCAAATCACAGCGATCATCTCTATGTCGAGTCTCGGGTTGATGATGAGCGGTTGTGGAGGGGATGGTGATGAACAGCAAAGTTCGCCATCAGCAAATAACTCAGCGGCTCCAACTGCCTCGCAGCAATCACCGACGACTGCTCAGTCGACTCCGGAAACGATGGCGCCAATTCCAAAGGTAGATCCAGATCGAAAGGAAACAAAATGGATCGGGAAGATCCCGTACGATGTCTTCTACGATCAGCCTCTGACGATTGCTGCCGACAGCACCGTGGTTGGCGGGACTCAGCCGACAAGTATCGAAGGACCGACAACACCCACAAAAGAAATGATACCTGCCAACGGCACTCCTCCAGATTCAGGAACAGCTTCTTCCGGCGCAGGTCAGGTGAATTGGGCGGAAACACTTCCCATGCCGATACTGCTCGAAGAACTCAAAAGTATTCGTACCAGCCTGACAGGCAAACTCCAAACGGTGGCAACTTATAACAAGAGCGCAGATACCATTGGACTTGATGGAGCAATGCTCGCCGCTTTGGGAGCGATTTCAACAGTTCATCCCGATGCTGATATCTGGAAAGATCGTGGGAAGTTCATTCGAGATCTTGGTTACGAGATCTACGAATCCGCAGGAGAATCTGGCCGAGCAGCATATAAGTCGACCGAAGACCCTTTTCTTAAACTTCAAACCGCGATGGATGGTGGAACGGTAGATGGTCTTGATGCAGAAGATGTCGTTCCCTTCTCCGATGTCATTTATGTCGGCGAGATGATGCAACGAATCGAGATATCCCTGGGTGACTTGAAAGCGAACATCAATACAGAAGCCCGAATGAAAGAAGATCCTGCTGCCGTCGAGCGAGAACTACGAATACTGGCGACTTTCGGCGTATTGATGGGGACCGAAAGTTACGACAACTCTGATGCAAAACAATATCAAGACTATGTTGCACTTTTCGTTGGTGGCGCAATGAGCAGTGTTGAAGCTGTGCAAGCGGGGAATTACGAAGGGTTTCGCAAAGGTCTGGGGCAAATTCAAACAACCTGTGCCGAGTGCCACCAGCAGTACCGCGGCAATGATGACGGTTTCTAAACTGCTCTTACTTGCAGCAAGCTTATGCAGGTCGAAAGATGCGTCTTTTTGTCTATGAGGATATTTGCGGGGGCGGATGCGCAAATCAAGATGTTGCCGGATCTCTGAGAACCGAAGCGCTCGCAATGTTGTGCGCGATCCTCGAAGACTTCTCGAGACTTGAATTTGCACTGGTCGGGTCACAGTTGGAGATTGTCACACACTGGGATCGAAGCTTCGGAGACCATCCTTTTCTGCACCTTGAGAACGTGAATGTCGTTGAGGTTGATTCTCCGAATGAGGCCGACAGTCAATTCATTACGGCAGTCAAGAACTGTGATGTTGCTCTCATTATTGCTCCAGAATCAGAGAACCGCCTGCGAACGTTGTGTCACAGAGTTGAAATGAGTGGTTGCGAGTCATTCAATGCTTCTCAACATGCAATCGAACTCTGCGGAGATAAACTTGCTTTCGCGAGGCACCTCCAGCGACATCAAATTCCGACGATTCCAACACAAAGCGCTGTCGAACAACTTCCAGACGCAGAGTACCCAGGCGCAGAGTACCCAGGCGCAGAGTACATTGTCGTGAAACCACAATTCGGTGCTGGGTCTATGGGTCTCAATCTCATTCATTTGAAAGAGTTAGATTCGATCTCTGTTCCGGACCACAGCATCGTGCAACCGCTTGTGCTTGGAGAGCATTGTTCGATCGGCTGCTTTTACAATTCGGCTGTTGATACGCTGGTTTGCCTTCCTGTTGCCAGGCAGCAGCTTTCGACGGATGGCCATTTTCGTTACCAAGGTGGAAGCATTCCAGTGCTGCACGTCGATTGGCAGTCTGTCGCTGAGATGGTTCGTCGAGTTGTTGATTCTGTTGAAGGATTGAATGGCTACTTCGGAATCGACTTTATTGTTCCGGACGATGGTCAACCCATTCTCGTTGAAGTGAACCCACGCCTGACGACGAGCTACGTTGGTTATCGAGCAGTGACACAGGCCAATCTTGTGGAATTGTTTTTTACTCAACAATATTTGACAAAGATTGATTGGGTGAACCACGCTACGTTCTCACCGAGTGGCGAAATCAAAACACGACCGTTAACGGAGATGGAAGTTGAGTGTTGTTGGAATTGACATCGGAGGCGCCAATCTAAAAGTCTCTGATGGATCAAAATCGATTTCGAAGCCGTTCCCGCTTTGGCAGCAACCGGAGGAACTCGCGGCCGAACTTACGTTGTTGCTATCGGAGTTCCATCCTTACGGTCCCATTGCCGTCACGATGACTGGTGAACTCGCTGACTGTTTTTCGACAAGAGCTGAAGGCGTTCGTTTTATTGTTGAGGCAATTCAGAAGGCATCCTCAAACCGAAAGATCGCCATCTGGCAAACTGGCGGGGAGTTTTTTAGTCCAGATGAAGCAATAGAAATCCCGGAATTGGTGGCTGCTTCAAATTGGCATGCGCTTGCGACATGGGCGGGCAGAGCGTGTCCGACAGGAAGTGCGCTTCTCATCGACATCGGGTCGACAACATCCGATCTCGTGCCGATTGATCATGGGGTTCCAGTAACGACAGGTTTGACAGATCTCGAACGCTTGCAGTCTGGTGAACTCGTCTACACTGGCGTTCGCCGGACACCGTTGTTTGCAGTTTCTCAGACTGTCAAGATTCGCAACGTCGAGACACCTTTGGCGGCGGAGGTTTTCGCAACGATGCTCGACGTTGCACTTCTATTGGGGGATCGCTCAGAAGAACCTCACAATACAGACACCGCCAACGGTAAGCCTGCAATTGTTCTGGAGGCGCGAAATCGAATCGCACGTTGTTTCTGCTCTGATTGCGATCAATTGTCGGAATCAGAAATTGATGACGTTGCTCAACAGATCCAAAATCACCAGTTGCAAACACTTTCGCAGGCGTTGGGGAAAGTTCTTTCAACCCAGTCTTTGGACCTCTCAACAGTGTTGCTTTCTGGAGAAGGTGAATCGCTGGCACTGAAACTTCTGGAGAAACACTTTCCATCCTTGTTGCAGCTTGAAAAACTCTCGATGACGCAGATGCTGGGGCCAGATCACTCTGAATCCGCCTGCGCATTCGCTCTCGTAAAGCTTGGCGGTGAACGACTTTGATTCGTTTCAATCGCAAGATCGGTCTGTGCTGCTTACAATCAATAATCGTCGAAAGATTTGTGATCCGCTAAGGGCGTACTTGCGTACATTCCAAAATGAAACCCAAGCAGAATATTTCCAAAACGTTGCTCTCAAAGCCAACACTTCACCCGGAACGGGCGGTGTGGCTGCGGCGAACTGATGCGGTTGCGCAACTGGCAGGAACGTCGGCTCTGATTATTGGTCATGGTTTAAGACGGTCTGGAATTATTCCATGGGAATTTGGAGTCGTCACACTCCTTGCGATGCTGATTATCAGTGTCAGCGTGGTCGTTCGCTTCCGCTGGAGTCTGTCGAAGGCGTCATTTCCCCGTCGGCATTTCGGGACCGTTGTTGCGGCCTGCGTGTGGGTTGTCGGACTCATCCTCATTACGATTCTAGGTCCGATTTTCCCAGACACCAATGGTCCAGGACCAGGTGGACCGCGATGGTGGGGGTACGTTCATGTTTCCGAGTTTGTCCTAGTTCTATATTCCATCTCTGGTGCCATAGCCGGGCTGCGGAAATTTGCTTCCGGTGGTGCCAACCCGGCGTTGTTACTGGTGACTTCATTCTTGATTCTGATTACTTTGGGTACCGCAGCTCTGATGCTCCCGATTTGTCGAAACGTTCCACTAGGTGAACCGCAAACCGGCGCCACTTTCTTAAGTGCGCTCTTCACTGCAACAAGTGCGAGTTGCGTCACGGGACTCGTCGTAGTAGACACGCCAACTTACTGGAGCCATGTCGGCCACATTGTGATCATGTGTCTGTTTCAGATCGGTGGCTTAGGGATCATGACTTTCGGAGCGTTCTTCGCAGTCATTGCCGGTCGAAATGTTCGCCTGAGCGAGTTTGCAACTCTTCGCGATTTACTCTCGCCAGAAGGTGTCGGAAATGTGCGTCAGCTGATTCTCGCCATATTGGGATTCACGTTTCTCGCAGAGTTGATCGGCATGGTATTACTGCTGCCTCTGTTCGGAGACTTACCAATGGGGCAGCGCCTGTTCATGAGTTTGTTTCATGCCATTAGTGCTTTTTGCAATGCTGGTTTCTCGCTGACAGAGAACAGTTTTGTTGGGATGGGGCATCTGTGGTCCGTCAGTGGAGTCATCGCAGGACTTGTCATCATTGGCGGACTTGGATTTGGAGTTCTGTATAATGTCAGCTCTGTACTTTGGACGCGTGCATCAACGGTTTTGAATCGACAGGCATTTCACGTTCCGCATCAACGTCGTCGTTTGAGACTGGAAACAAAATTAGTTTTGACGTCAACGGTTGTTCTTCTTCTTGGTGGAACGCTCACGATCTATCTTTTGGAACGAACCGGCCCAAACCACGAAGCAGGGATTCCAATTGTCGATGCATGGTTCCAGTCTGTCACCTTCCGAACGGCAGGTTTCAATACAGTTGATCTCGGGCAACAGCAACCTTCAACAAAGCTTATTGCTATCTTTTTGATGGTCATCGGAGCCTCGCCTGGATCAACGGGAGGTGGTATTAAAACAATCGTCTTTGCTGTCGGAGCAGTCGGCTTATTGACAGTCATTCGCGGACGTCGCAAAGTTGAAGCATTCGGCAGAACGATCTCCGAAACCACAGTCAACAGAGCGCTGGCAATTGTTTTTGCATTCATGTTCACCGTAATGCTGACCACGATTTTGCTCGTCATTTTTGAAGGTCGGCCAGAACTGTTTCTCGATCATCTGTTTGAAGCTGTGAGCGCCGTCGGTACAGTCGGTGTTTCGTCGACAGTCTCTAACGGACTGGGTGAGGTGACCTCGGTGACGTTTTCGCTCACCACACCTTCGCGGTACGTCATCATCCTGGCAATGTTTTTGGGCCGTGTTGGTCCGCTCACACTCCTTCTGGCACTCGCTGGTGATGGGCAGAAGTCAAGATACGATTATCCAACCGAACGAGTCACACTTGGTTAACAAAGATGCGTCAGGAATACGTCCACGAACAGCAGTGATGGACGTTCATTCGAGTACGTTTCTCCTTAGACAGACATTGGAATCCCATGAGAAAAATAGCAGTCGTTGGCTTGGGAAGATTTGGAATGACACTGGCGAGAAACCTCGCGGAAAGTGGAGTTCAGGTCATCGCGATCGATCGAGATGGAAAGCTCGTGAATGAAATCAAGGATGACGTGGACATTGCTGTCCGGCTCGATAGTACCGATCAGGCTGCATTGCTGAGTCAGGACCTCGATAAAGTCGATGTCTGTGTGGTGGCCATTGGCGAACATTTCGAATCGGCTTTGTTGACGACCGTGATCGCGAAGCAAATTGGTGTCCCCGAAATCGTTTGCCGTGCCCAAACGGAATTCCATGCGGAAATTTTTCGCAAAATCGGTGCGGATCGAGTCATTCAACCAGAACGACAGGCAGGCGCGAGCCTCGCTCGACAACTCTCGAATCCGCAACTGGTCGATTTCATTCAGCTCGCCGATGGGTTCACACTTTTGGAACTACGCACACCAAAGTCGTTTCAGGGAAAATCAATTCGCGAACTGGCACTGCGAAACGAACACAATGTGAATCTCATCGTGATTCGACGCGAACAGCCCAAGAGTGAAGAGAACGAAGAACCTCCGGTCG
>DAOUPA010000347.1 GCA_030626405.1 Planctomicrobium sp. | reverse complement strand
CTGGCATCAATTTTTGTTCGACAGCAAAATTATAAATTTCCTGGTGACTGGCTTTAGGATTCACCAAGGCCAACCTCATCGCAGGCTTGAGGTATGGCTCAAAGTCTTTTCTGTGATCGTACTTCGGGAGGTGATCGATGATGTCATTGTAGAAGTCGCTGAGTTTTCGCTCAGTTAAAAGGTGATACGACCGAGGGGTGAGTGTTGGCGAAAGGTCAGGGCTAAAACTGATTCCTTCTCCGTAGCTCACGACAGCGTGTCGAGAGATGTCTCGGGCGGCTTTGAAGTATTTTTCAACCATGAGAGGCAGTATCGACATCCCCTCTGCATTGTTATCAAAACCTTCTCCCCCTCCTCCATCTCCTGAAAAATAACGAGCTGGCTGCAGGTCGACTCCGGTCAGGTCGCGAACGGTATTGTTGTACTCGGATCGATTGAGCCTGCGTAGAGCAGACTTTCCCGGGTCTTTGATAGATTCATAATCAAAATCATTGATCGTGTTTCGAATCCATAATACCAACTCTGCTTTTTCACTCGCAGTTGGCCTGAGTTCACTTTCTTCGGGCGGCATCACGCCGGTTTCCACCTGGTCAATAACGCTGAACCATTTTTGGAGGTGAATCAGGATATCCTTTTCAACCTTGAACATCTCAAAATTCAGGCCCGCTTCGCTATGCTCGCTGTTATGACAATCGGCACAATACTTGTTGAGAATCGGCTTGATTTCAGCGTAACTGTTTTGAAACTTGGTTTGATCGGCCTGAAGAGACGACCTTGAAAAAGGCGAAAGCATTCCGAAACTTATCCACGCCACCACGCAGGAATAGTTCCAGACATACCTCAATCTATTCTTCATTTGAGCAGTTCCAAGGGAGGCATCACTGGTGGGAAGTCTGCTTGTCTGGGACAAGCCATGACGAGGGGGGGAGTCAGGAGGGATTCCGCACGAACTTGCCACACTCTCGTACCGTTCGTATGGCGCGTCACGGTAAGTCATCACATCGTAATAGATTTATGCACCGCGAAAGGGCGATTCGTAACAAGAAAACGGGCAGAATCGTGACACGATCACGCTATATTTCTGTAACCACTTACTGACAATCAGGTTACCAGATTCACGAAAAGATCGCATCAGTCTATAAAGTTGATCATCGAGGAAATTACTGTCCCGCAGTCGTCTGCGGAGACGCATCGGCCACAATTGAACAAATTGTGGTCTTCCAACGAAAATGATCGGGCCGAGCAACAACCAGTCCCGATTTTTTAGCTATCAGAGAAGATGTGCGTTCCAGAATCAGCGTCGCCAACCGAAGGATTGAAGCCGGCCTCTGCCAGAGGAAAAACCGCGGCACTCACTTTCAGTAACGACTATTTTTTCTTCCGAAGCAAGATTGCTTCAATGAACTGATTGGCATTGGCGTAGGTCTCCGACTTCGAGACTTTTCCATTTCCAATCAGTAAATGTGCTTCCATGCCGGCGGCATCGGCTTTCTCCTTCATCTTAACCCCGTACACGGGATGATGAATTCCATGACCGGCGTTTTTAGATGGGAGCGTCATGTCACCACCGTAAGACATGAACAGTGGCGGATCATCCTTGCTCACATGGTTGAATGCCGAAAACTCTTTGTAGAGTTCCTCATGCTTTTCGTAATTTTTGAGTGCCCCCTCAATCGTGGGTTCGCCAACGGCCATATTGATCATGCGATGTTGCAGGACCATCGGACCAAGCCACGGTTCAATTTGCTTTGGGTCGATCGACGTCTGCCCACCAGCCACCGCTGCACCCGAGACTCTGGTTGATTCCCGCAGTACAGGATCTTTGGCATTGGGATCGGCGAGATCATCATGGCACAGCAGCCACATCGATGTGCATGCCCCGGCGCTTCCGCCAGAGAGGCAAATGAGGTCTTCATCAATGTTCCACTCTTTGGATTTGTAACGCAGGAATTGAATCGCCCGGGCTGCGTCGTGAACGGGAGCCGGTAACGATGCCTCAGGCGTGTGCCGATAATTGATTGCCGCGTAAGAAATGCCTTTGGCCAGCCAGTGCTTCTGCGGCTCTCCTTTTTTGGATTTGTCTCCACCAATCCAACCACCTCCATGAATGTAAACATGCAATGGACGAGGCCCGTTCCCTTCCGCAATCCAAATATCAAGAACATTGGCCTTGTGTGGGCCGTAGGAGACATTGGCGTGCGTTGGCGGCAAACTCTGGTCCTGAGCGAAAAGTCCACCTGCACAGACCAATGTGCAGAGAAATGCATTGAGAACGATACGATGTGTCATGAACGGCAATCCTGAAAATGATTGTGGAACAGGTTGTCCCGCGAGAGTCTTCTGTTTGAATCGAGTAACGCATTCGAATTGTATTCACTGATCAATTTCAACGACAGTGTGGGACTGAGTAAACTCAGTCATCAGGTCAATGAGAATTGTCAGCCACATCTCGACTGTCACAACATGTGCAGCCAGTGACGGTGAACGACGGGCGTTTCTGTCTTTCAGCGCAGGGTTGCAACAAACCACCGTTTACTGAACGAGCCGCTGGTGATGTCCTGAACCCCCATACGTTTTCTGATACAGCGAATTCCTTCTGTAGACATCGGTGAGAAAACGTGACGCTGATTGACTGAAAAACGTAGTGATCTTTGTGAAATCCTCGACCGAGTGTTCCAGGTGTAACGGATGAAGGTGTGGCAGTCACTCTCGGGGTTGATTTGGTTGATGACATGATTCGTGTGTCGGTTGCTGTTCCGGCGTGTTTCACCGCACGCAGACGTTCGGCACACCAAAGCTTGCAAAGTTTATTCATTTGGTCCATTCTTTACGGATTCACGGATTCATTTGATCTATGAGAGAAGTTATGAATACAGCCACACTTAGCACCATCTCCTTGGTTATCTCACTTTGTTCAATTGGTTTAGCTTCAGCAGAGGACCTCATCTTTGATGGTGAATCCCTCAAGGGCTGGAAAGCTTTGAATATGAGTTACTGGTCGGTTGAAGATGGCGCCATCACGGGGGAGTCGACACTCGAGAATCCCTGTACCTCGAATCAGTTTCTGGTGTGGCAGGGCGGAGACGTCGCTGACTTCGAACTGAAGCTCAGGTTTCGCGTCACCGGAAATGGATGCAACTCAGGAATTCAGTTTCGCAGCAAGATCAGGCCGGACGGACTGGCGGTCGGCTATCAGGCCGACATTTATGAAAGCGGACCTTATCTGGGCGGTGTCTGTGATGAGATACACACGCGAAAAGGGCATGAACTACTGACTCGCAACGGTCAGAAAACTGTTATCAATGCGTCGGGAAAACGCACGACCACCGACTTTGAGCTAAATGCGACCATGAAACCGCCGGGGGAGTGGAACGACTATCATATTACGGCCAAAGGCCAGCATATCATTCTTCGGATCAACGGAGTGAAATGCTCTGAACTAATCGACCAGGAGAAAGAGCACTTTGATCTCAAGGGCATTCTCGGATTGCAGCTCCGTTCTGGGAAACCCATGAAAGTGCAATTCAAGGATATCTTCCTTAAGCGGCTATGAGTGCCGGGGTTCCGACCACCCTGTCCGAGAAACTCCAAACTTCAATTGACTCAGCCAAGAACAGACCGTTTTTTGCAACTGACGCTGCAATTCGATGGGAGCCATGTCAAGCAGATGCCTTACAACTGTTTTCTGCGTCGAAGTGATGTTCCCCCGGCCCCGGAAGCGTTTCATCCACCGGCTACGCCTCCGTCCGTGAACCTGGATGAACTCTCCAAACTACGACCCTGACACTGGTACCACACTGGGGGGCTGGACAGTGGAACTCAGGAAATACGAGATTTGGAGAAATTCAGCGATTGTCAGAAGCCGTCACTTTTTCAATTCCCAGAAGAGAAGAGTGAGAAGTTGAATCAGCGAAGAGATACTGATCGAAAAGATTTGTTAAACGAGATTGAATGGCACTGATGGCATCAAGAATGGTACTGGTCAAAAATAAATGACCCCGATAATTTTGATCAGCTTTTATTCCAGATGAAATTGAACTAAAATCGACTCTTCAATAGCACTTGAACCCGTTATGAAACTGAATTCCAACCGCCCTGATCTGCTCTCTCGTCCGAGTCTCTCAGGTTCCAACTTGTATGTCTTCGTTGACAAGTCCAGCAAGAAAGTGAAGTTGCGGCAAGCGAATGGTTGGATAGCTTTGAACACATTCGTTGACCCACGATTGGAATGGTTCAAAGCTGCGTGCACTCTCCCGACTTGGTGCAACACGATGCCGTTTGGCGATTTTGTCAAACGGCTTTCTTTTTTCTACCACTTGACTTAGGTCGCCGAGCATACGGTTTAAAGATACCGGTTCGAGGATTTCGCGTTTTTCGAGCACATTGTGACATTCATTGTGTACCTTTGTCTCGACAGAATAAAATAAAGGGGATGCGATTGGAGGATGTATGTCGAAATTAGAGTCTCTGAACTGGATTGAGACGCAGCGAGAGCGCATGGTTGCGCTGGTTGAGCACTGGGCGTCGATCAATTCGAGCACTTACCATCCCGCCGGTGTCGAGCAGGTCGCCCATGCTGTGCTGCCCGAGTTCTCCACCTTCGCTGGCAAGGCTGAACTGTTGAATGTCCCATCCATGATGGAAGTGAACGAGCGAGGAGTTCTGGTCGATCACTCGCTGGGGCCAGCTCTCTCACTACGCGTTCGACCGACTGCCCCAAGACGCATTCTACTGGCGATTCACATGGATACCGTCTACCCTCAAGATTCGGGATTTCAGGAGGTGCACCGTGACGAAATGAACATGTACGGTCCAGGAGTCGCTGACGCCAAAGGTGGGATCTCCGTGTTGCTCGTGGCACTAGAGGCCTTGGAACAATTTCTCGACAGCACCGGCAACACGGAGATCGGCTGGGAAGTCCTGCTCAATCCAGATGAGGAAATCGGTTCACCTGGTTCCATCGAGTTGCTTCGTTCTGCCGCAAAGAGAAATCATCTCGGTCTGTTATTTGAGCCAGCTCTCCCGGATGGGCATCTGGCCGGTGATAGGAAGGGATCCGCCAATTTCCATTTTGTCTGTCACGGTAAATCGGCCCACGCCGGTCGTCACTTTGAGGAAGGTATCAATGCCATCACGGCCGCAGCTGACCTAGCAATGCGTGTCCATTCACTCAATGATCGCTGGACAGGAACGACGCTGAACGTCTCTCGGATTGACGGAGGCGGGCCGATGAACATGGTTCCTGACGTGGCCGTTGTGCGAGCGAACGTGCGTTATTCAGACCACAGTCTTGAAGCAGAGATCGACCTCGCTCTCAGAGAGATTATGGGCCTAGTCGATCAAACGCACCACGTCCATAGCGTACGTCACGGCGAGTTTACGACCCCGCCGAAACAGGTTGAGGGAACGATAGCGACCATGTTTGAGCAGGTGACCGAGTGTGGACAATCCTTGGGACTGCGTCTGGACCACCATCCTACGGGTGGCGTCTGTGACGGTAACCGATTGGCCGGCTGGGGGTTGCCGAACATCGACAACCTCGGCGTCCGTGGAGCAGGCATTCATAGCCACGAGGAATTTCTGGTGTTGGACAGCCTGACCGAACGTGCGAAACTGACTGCGTCGTTACTCATCGGCTGGGCTTCCGGTGCCCTTGAATGGCCTTCCACTCTCGACCCTTAGAATCAGGAGTAGTGATGAACAATCCTTCGAACACTGATACCTCACTGGCGGAAGATCCGAGAATAGCTGAAGCACGAATGTTGATCCGACAGGCTGTTGCAGACCACAGGAGTCGCATCGACCGTGTTCGTTCCCCGGACAATTCCCAGCAAGAAGCTTACGATCAACTTCTCAAACAATTGGGTGAACTGAGAGGCGGAGGGCTCTATTATCGTTATCTCGGCAGCGGCCTCGGCAATGGGCCTCTGGTTGAACTGGCTGATGGCTCCGTCAAATACGACATGATTTCCGGCATCGGTGTCCACATCTACGGACACACTCATCTCGGAATGATTGACGAACTCGTACAGGCAGCCATTACCGATACAGTGATGCAGGGGAATCTGCAACAGAATCTCGATTCTCTGAAATTATGTGATGATCTTGTCAGAATTGCGCGTGAAAGTGGATCGGCGTTGGAACATTGTTTTTTATCGACGAGTGGCGCAACAGCCAACGAAAACGCTCTGAAAATGATGTTTCAAAAAAAATATCCCGCCGACCGTGTGCTCACCTTTCGCAACAGTTTTTCCGGCCGAACGATGGCGCTTGCGCAGTTGACTGACAGGCCCAAAAATCGTGAAGGGCTTCCGACAACACTCTCGGTTGATTACATCCCGTTCTTCGATAACGATCATCCCGTGCAGAGTACGAATGCGACTCTCGCCGCACTCCAGGAACATCTTAATCGATATCCAGGAAATCATGCCGGGATGTGCCTGGAATTGATTCAAGGGGAAGGGGGCTACTATTCCGCTCCTCGAGAATTTTTCATCGCGTTATTCGAGGCCTTGAGAGAGTGTGACATTCCAATCTGGATCGATGAGATCCAAACCTTTGGACGAACGTCCCGGCTGTTTGCGTTCCAGCATCTGGAGCTGGATGAATATGTAGACGTAGTCACTCTCGGTAAAATGAGCCAAGTCTGCGCGACTCTATTTACGGAGGATCTGAAAGCGCGCCCGGGGCTGATCAGTCAGACTTTTACGGGAGCCACATCCTCCATACGCGCCGCTCGATTCATCCTAAAGCAATTTTGTGAAGGAAACTATCTGGGAGAAAACGGTCGCAACATCCAGATTCACAATCGATTTGTACAGCACTTTGAACGTCTGCATGCCGAAAATCCAAGCAGCATCCGAGGACCGTGGGGAATCGGTGGAATGGTGGCATTCACAGTCTTCGACGGCAGTGCCGAGCGTACCAAAGCCTTTCTCAACCGCTTGTTCGAGGCCGGCGTGATCGCATTCCCAGCGGGTGCCGAACCGACGCGTGTCCGCATGCTCCCTCCGCTACTGGTGATGTTGGACAAAGACATCGACGCGGTCTGCGGCCTTATTGAGAACGTGGTGACTGAATTAACCAATGCCTGAAACGAAATCCAGACTCGATTATTTCTGATGTCCTCGGAGTTGTTGTTTATAATTTCACAGAGGTTCTGCATTAGTTTCTCATCCAATTCGAAACGTTAGGAGTTGATGATGTACGTCATACGAAAAGTCAAATCCAAGGACCTCGATCAGATCGTCGGTCTTGCAGAGTTGACCTCATTCGGTCTGACGACACTGCCCCGGAATCCTGACTTGTTAAAAAAACGGATCATCGAATCGGAGCAGTCATTTGAAAATCTTGAGACCGGTGAACCAAAAGGGCAGACCTATTTATTGGTCATGGAAGAGACCGACACGGACGCGGTCATTGGCACGTGTG
>DAOUPA010000119.1 GCA_030626405.1 Planctomicrobium sp. | reverse complement strand
GAGTCTCCCATACGTTTTCTGATTCATCGAATCTGTCACAAGTACGCCATACGTTTTTTCGGAATCTGGGCTTATTACGCTCCGATCTTAAGAAGACTGAAAAAGTGGTAAATCGTACAGGCGTTTTCTCAACGTTTTTTGAAACTCCTTTCCTACAGCGGTCGGTTCCACCGATGCGAGTTGAAGTCCCATGGAACTTGCCGAAGTCGGTGCAACCTCTTGCTGGAAGCAGACCGCGAACTTCGCATCGGTGGCGATTCCCGATGAACTAAGCGAAACGTGGTTGTACCATTTTAACTACACACGCCTTAAAGACGATTGAGTTAGTTCTGTGACCTCGTGTTCGAATCAGCAGGCGGTCAACGGATGCAACTACCTACCTGAGGGGCAGACTTGATGGTGAGATCTAACGCTCTAAATGAACCGTTCGCTTGTACTTGCGCTTGCGAGAGGTAAGCCCAAAATGTGGCTGGCAAACGTCCAAATCACGATACGGCAGATTTTTTGAGATTCTTGCGTTAAATTTAGTGGGGAGCGGAAGCGATTGCGTGAGGAGCAACTATGGCAGCAATGTCCAACCCGGAAAACGACACACCTGATCCGCATGAAACGTTTCTGCGTCTGTGGATGGTGCATGAGCCGGAGTTGCGCGCCTTTGTGCGGTCGTGTTGCCCAAACGCGCAGGAAGTGGACGACGTGATGCAGGAAGTAAGCGTCGCGGCGTTGCGGAAGTTTTCCACGCTTGACGATCACTCGGCGTTCGGTCCGTGGGCGTGTCTCATTGCCCGATACGAATTGCTTTCGGCTCGGCGGCGTTTTGCGCGGGATCGGCTGGTGTTGGCTGAAGACATCGTGGAACTGCTGGCCGAAGAAGGGGCCGAGGAGTTGCCGTTGCGTCAGCAACAACTGCGGACGCTGGATCAGTGCATCGAAAAACTGCCGCGCGAGCGACGCGAGTTGGCGCTGGCGGCTTACGCGAAGGGCACCACGATTCGCGAGTTGGCTGCGCAACTGAAACGGACAGAAGGCTCGCTGTATCAACTCCTCGCACGTATCCGCAAAGAGTTGCATCGCTGCATGGAGCGAGCGTTCGCTGGAGCTGAATCATGAATGAATACGAACTCAACCTGTTGCATCGGTATCTGGATGGCGCGATCACTCCTGAGGAACTTGAACCGTTGGAGAAATTGCTGCGCTCCAACGCGGAGGCCCGCTCCACATTGCGGTCGCTTGCAACGATCGACGCGAAGTGGCAGCAGCTTGCAGTGGAGGAGGCGTTTGCGATATCCAGCACCCGCGGGACCGCTCCTGGACGTAGCGGGCGTGCGATTCCGATGTGGCTGACTTGGGGCGCGATCGCGGCTTCGCTGATCGTTGGAGTACTCGGTTGGCTTCCTGTCTCACAAGAGCACGCGGGCGAGATCAAACACGGTATCGCCAGAGTGATTCAGATCGAAGGCGAAGGCAAGGCGGGCCGGGACCGCGTTGTCGTGAATGGGGCCGAACTGTTTGCCGGTGATGATCTGGTCATGCAACAAGGGTTGATCGAACTGGCGTTTCACGAAACCGGCGTACATGTCATCGCGACGGCTCCGCTGAGGATGAAGCTGGACAGCAACCAGCGTGTGTCGCTGCACGAGGGGCAGGTCAAGCTGGTCGTCCCGCCGCAAGGTGTGGGGTTTGTTGTCGATACGACTCAACGTAAATTCGTCGATCTCGGCACGAGTTTTGTCGTCACAGCAAACTCGAAAGGGACCGAGGTTCTGGTACTCGACGGAGAGATCTCCGTCTATGAACACACGGGCGTGTCCGAAGGCCTGATGCAAGAAGGCGAATTTGCCACGTTTGATCGAAACGGCAAACTCAAGACGCGATTAAAAAATCGCCTCAGTCGCGCAGTGCCGGAGCTTTCCCAGCCGGTAACGAAGCTGGCCACCAGCTCACTGCGCGGGATGATTCTCGGCCACGATGGCCCGCCCGCGATTCCCAAAGTCGCCCCCAAAGATGATGTAATCGGGCTGGAACTGTTGCCGCTGATCCAATCGGGATTTGCAGAGCGTGCGTCTCTGGAAACTTTGAAGCAAGGCGAGCCAATCAGTTTCCGTGGCATCGCTGGAGCCTATCACGCATTCCCTGATCGTACAGGCTTAGCGCCTTACTCACGAGAATTTGGCTGGATGGCGTGGTATCATGGGCAAGTCGTTCCGCCGCGACCGGGCCGCTATCGCTTCTGGGGCTACGCGGACAATCACTTGCTTGTGGCGATCGACGGAAAGCCTGTTTTTGAGGGGTCGCGGCATGACTCGTTCAAGTCGCTCGGCATTTCGCGCACTGACCATCCTGCTTTTCCCTGCCTGATTGCGAAAGCCGGTTTCGCCTGCGGATCGTGGATCGAACTGAGTGGCGATCCCGTTGAACTCGACATCCTGTTTGGAGAAGCCGGCAGGAATACGACATCGGGCCTGCTGCTAGTCGAGCGGGAAGGTGACACCTACGAAGAGACATTCTGGGGGCAGCCAAAATGGCCGCTCTTTCTGACCGAAGCTCCGGGAGAAGACGAGAACGCCGAGTTCGAGCGACTGGTCAGGCACCTGGAGGAGAAAATGATGGGATCCTTTTCTATCGCGGAAGACGCAGTATGGAAGGTGCAGAGCATACCTCACGATGAAGATTAACGAAATTTCAGAAAGACTGGTCGAACTAAAATGGCCAGAGAACACAACAGGATAGATTGATGAAAACACAATTAAATCGTAGACATTTTCTGCGCGGAACGGGAACGCTGATCGCGTTGCCGGCCTTGGAATCTATCGGCTTCCGTCGTTTCGCCTCAGCAGCTTCGAAAGCACCTGCCACACCTCCTAAACGCATGGTGTTCCTTGGTTTCGGTTTTGGCGTGACGAAGGAAACCTGGTTTCCAAACGTAGAACAAACCGGAGCCAAATACGATCTGTCGAAAGGTCTTGCACCGTTAGCGCGTCACAAGGCGGATTTCACCGTGGTGCAAGGTTGCTCAAACCAATACAGCAACGAAGCGCACTGGGGCAGCACCTTCTGGCTGTCGGGGGCGAATCGGTTTTCTACACCCGGGCAGAGTATGTCTAACAGCATCTCCGCAGATCAGGTCGCAGCTCAACAGCTTGGGCAGGACACACGCTTTGCCTCGGTTCAGCTCGGTAGCCCCGATGTGAGATCATCCGGTCACGGCCCCGGACTTTCGCTGGCCTGGGATCAGCGTGGTAAACCGGTCGCAGGACTCGACACGCCGGTGCAGGTGTTTCATAAGATGTTTTCCGCCGATGACCTGCCCTTGGAGCAACGCCAAGCCGCCATCGCCGAACAACGTAGCGTGCTGGATGCCGTACTGACCGAAGCGAAACGGGTGCAGCGTGGTCTCACCAAGACGGACACCGACAAGTTGGACGAGTATTTCCAGGGTCTCCGCGATATCGAGACACGGCTGGGCAAGGATGAAGATTGGCTGGAGGTCCCGAAAGCCAAGCCACCAATCGAAGAACCCAATCCGGGGTTGAAGGGGCGAGAGGAAATCGAGGTGATGTATGACTTGATCGTCGCCGCCCTGCAAACCGACAGCACACGAGTGATGACCTATCGTCAGCCCGTTCAATCGCTGTTGCAGAGTTTAGATATTTCAGTGGCTCCACATAATATGAGCCATTACACGCCGGGAGAACGCATGGAAGCCTCCAAGAAACGAGATACCGCGCAAAGCGAACTGTTGGCGGGTTTGATAGACAAACTTAAAATGACGAAAGAAGCTGATGGGTCGAGCTTGTTCGACCATGTGGCGCTGGCTTACGGATCGAATATTTCTTCCATCCATTACCTCGACAACTGCCCGACGATCTTAACTGGAGGTGGTGCCAACTTGAAGCTGGGCCAGCATCTGGTTCTGCCGAAGGACACGCCACTTTGCAATGTGTGGCTGACGATGCTGAACGGAATAGGCATCAATGTCAAACAGCATGGCGACAGCACCGGCATAGTGAAGGAGTTACAAGCATGATGACTTCTCACAATGATACCTGGACACAAATAATTAAAAAACCTGGATGTTTAACGTTGCTTCTGACTTTGTGGTTTTGCACTTCTGCACAAGCTGCTGAACCCGAAGCCCGTCTTGCAGATAAACACCTTAACTTCTTTAAGCAGTACTGTTTCGATTGTCATGATTCCGAAACGCAAGAAGGAAAAGTGAATCTGGAAAGTATCCCTTTTCAGATCACTTCAATCGAACAGGCGGAAGCTTGGCAAAAGGTACTGAATGCTTTGAACTCTGGTGAAATGCCGCCTGAAGATTCTGAACAACCTGGCAATACTGAAAAAGCAGATTTCCTTGATGACCTTGCCCAAACGATGGTCGCTGCACGCATGTCACTCTCAGACTCCGGTGGCAAAATCACGATGCGCCGCCTCAACCGGCGGGAATACCGGAACACCATCGAACAGTTAACTGGAGTCAAAGTCGATGTCGGTTCCCTGCCCACCGATGGTGGCGCTGGCTCCTTCGACACCACAGGTGCATCGCTCTTTCTCTCCAGCGATCAGTTTGAGCAATACCTGAAGCTCGGACGCAGCGCGATCGATGAGATGTTCGAGCGGCAGGCAGCGATGAAAGAAGAAACGCGGATCTTTCGTGTCGAGCCGGAAACCACGGTGAATGTCGAGAGCCTGAAGGCTATGAGGCAAATGAAGGAAACCTACGACCGCTATCTCCTCTGGAAAGCCGAAGTCGATAAAGCCGCCCTCCTTCCCGAAAACGAGGAAGTCCTCGCGCAGATTCGCGAGAAATACAACCTCACGGACCTCACCGACAGTGTCAGACTCTATCAGAACGCCAATCTACTGGGTGGGATGCCCGACGCCAAAGAGTTCGGTTTCAAAGATGCGAATGCCGCCTCGTTTTCCTTTCAAGGTGGATACGGTCGCAAGTATGCCTACATGAAATACTACGCCGAACTCCCCCACAGTGATCGCGGCACCTATCTGAAGCTCACTTGGGGAATCCAGCGCATCGACGTCTCGCCCAAGCCGAAGAATCTCCCCCCGGGCAACTACACCTTGCGGATTCGTGCCGGAGCGGTTGAGGGTTCTCCTTCCTCCCGCCATTTCATCGAGATCGGACACCCGCAGCGCATCAATCAAGTGCCGGCTGGATTCGCGGGTATGCCCATCAGCAGCCATCAGGTCACCGGGACGATCGAAGAGCCGGAGATCATTGAGACCCAAGTGGGGGTCGGCGCTCACATCCAGCGGGAATTTGGCATTCAGGAACGGCAGCCCATTAATAAAAAGAGCCTTCGCGATGCGTACAACCGAGACAAGCGATCCAACGGCTACGGAACACCGCCTGCCATCTGGATCGACTGGATTGAACTCGAAGGTCCGCTTCCTTCGACCAAACCTCCGTCAGCGCTGCAAAAAGTGTTTAGCAAACACACTGATACCGATGCCAAGTCCGAAGCCGACCGCGCCCGTGCTATCCTGGGGGATTTCGCCCACGCTGCTCTTCGTCGCGTGAATCCGGATCCCAATTTCCTCGATCAACTTCTGAGCCTGTTCCAAACCCGGCGCAAAGCCGGAGAAACCTTCGACATCGCCATCCGCACGCCACTCAGCGTCATTCTCGCGTCGCCCGGTTTCCTCTACCTCAACGAACCCGGAGATGAAAAATCTCCGCGCTCCCTCACTGATCGCGAACTCGCAGTGCGCCTTGCCTACTTCCTCTGGAGCGGTCCGCCGGATCAGCAACTGCTGGATCTCGCGGAACAAAACGAGTTGCACCAACTGGAAGTTCTCCGCGAACAGCTGGATCGGCTGATCGCTGATCCACGCTCAGATGAATTCGTCTCTGGCTTCGTGCATCAGTGGCTCGACATGGAGCGGCTCGACTTCTTCCAGTTCGACGTGACCCTGCATCGCGAGTTCGATGAAAACTCCCGCGTCGCTGCTCGGGAGGAGGTTTACCAATCCTTCGCCCACCTGCTTCGCGATTCGGAAGGTGGTCGACTCGGCAAGCTTCTAAAGAGCGACTATGTCTTTATCAACGGATTGCTTGCCACGTACTATGGAATCGACGGAGTCACCGGCGACGAGTTCCGCAAAGTCAACCTGCCTTCCGGTTCACCGCGAGGTGGTTTGTTAGGCATGGCCGCCATCCACGCCATGGGCAGCGACGGCGTCAAGAGTAGCCCTGTCGAACGCGGCGCCTGGGTCTTGCGTCACCTGCTCAACGATCCTCCTCCGCCTGCGCCTGCGAACGTCCCCCAACTCTCGCGCCTGGCCGATAAACAGCTCTCCACCCGCGAGAAGTTGGCAGCCCATCAGGAACAGCCGCAATGTGCAACTTGCCACCGCAAGATCGATCCCATCGGTTTCGGACTGGAAAACTTCAATGCCGCCGGCAAGTGGCGAAGCGAAGAGCGGCAATTCACAAAAAACAAAAAGGGAAAGATCCTGCTCAGCAAAAAGGCCTCGCTGATCGACACCGCCGGCAAGTTCCACAACGGACCCGAGTTCGCCAACTACCACGAGCTACGGGATCTCATCGGTTCGCGAGAAGACGACTTTGCCCGCGGCTTCACCGAAGGCTTGATCGAGTATGCCTTGGGCCGCCCCTTCGGCTTCACTGATGAGGACCTGGCGAACGAGATTGTCAATTCAGCGAAGAGCAATGAGTTCACGCTCAGCGAATTCGTTCACTCCCTCATTCAAAGCAAGACGTTTCACACGAAGTGACGCGTCGGGTTACCAGGAGACATGAACTATGAAACACATGACAAACACATTCGGAGTGATCCTCTGCTCCGCGCTCATCTGCGTTGGCACGCATATCGCGAATGCCGCCGATCCGCCGCCCTTCAAGTCTCTTTTGTTTGAGAAAGGGACTCTCGTTTACTCGGACGACTTTGACGGAACTTATTCGAAGGAGCGATGGGGCCCCAGAAAGAAGGACCGGCAAATGAAGGATGGCATGTTGATTTTCATGCCAATGTTTAAAACTGAAGAAGAGGCTAGAAAAGCATTGGGGCGTGATGACCACCTAGGGACGTCCCCGTTAGCTCACCTTAACAAGATACCGGAAAAATTTGTTTGTCATATGCGTTACAAGAATGAAGCGGAGTCCATAACACCTGGTAGGCCGGTTCTTCAAATCGGTCACCATATGATTGGATTAACGTATATAGAGGGAGGAGGACATAAGATCAAACTGCCTAAAGGTCCAAGCTACACCGAGACCGAATCAGGTATGAAGATCAATGAATGGGTGGACCTGGTCATCGAACACAAGGAGGGGAAAATACTAATCGGAGTCAATGGCCATAGTAAGATCTATGAGCACGAGAAGGTCACGATAATCAACACCAAGGATAAGCACGGGCCCAGGTTTTCTTTTAAGCACGGCATCTCAGGCCCCAAGAGCCGTTTGTTGTTTGATTATGTCAGGCTGTGGAAGGTTGATTGATCCACGCCCCGCGATTGTTCTTCTGATCACCTTGCTGCAGTTCTCAATTTCCACTAATGCGTCAATGCCTGACTCATATGCCTGAAAGAATCATCTTGAAGATTAAACGACTGCTCCTTATTTCACTCGCGATATTGTGCGTTGCCACTTCCGCCAGTGCGGACGAACGTCCCAATATCGTCCTGATCCTCAGCGACGATCAGGCGTGGACAGATTACGGGTTCATGGGGCATCCTGAGATCCAGACGCCGCACCTCGACAGGCTGGCCCAACAGAGTCTGTTGTTCAAGCGAGGTTACGTTGCGGCACCGCTGTGTCGTCCGTCGCTGGCTTCGCTGGTGACGGGGCTCTACCCGTTCCAGCATGGCATCACCGGCAACGATGTGGATGGGAAGAACAATCGCGCCGCGCTGGATGTCCCCATGCGAGAGGCGTTTCATAGCCATCCATCATTCATCAAGACGCTCGTGGCTAGCGGATATCTCGCGCATCAGTCGGGCAAGTGGTGGGAAGGCTCGTGGAAGGATGGCGGTTTCACTCACGGCATGACACATGGCGATCCAATACGTCGCGGTCGACATGGCGATGCAGGTCTGACGATCGGTCGCAAAGGCATGCAGCCGGTCACCGACTTCATCGACGTGGCGGTCGCGGACGAAAAGCCGTTCTTTGTTTGGTACGCCCCGTTTCTGCCCCATACGCCTCACAATCCGCCGCAGCGGCTGCTGCACAAGTACACCAAACCTGACCGTGCTGCCGACGTGGCGAAATACTACGCCATGTGCGACTGGTTCGATGAAACCTGCGGCGAACTGCTTGGCTACCTCGACGAGAAGAAGATCGCTGACAACACGATCGTGATTTACATCTGCGATAACGGCTGGGCGGCTCCGAGCACCAACGCCGACGATCCGAATCAGAAGCTGTGGAAAGGCTTTGCACAGCGATCCAAGAGTTCGCCATACGAAAATGGTATCCGCACGCCCATTATGGTCTCATGGCCCGGTCGAGTGAAACCGGAGAACGTCAAGGACTTTGCTCACGCCATCGATCTCTTTCCCACGATTGCCGCGGCAACTGGCGTGGATGTGCCTGGAAATCTGCCAGGCATCAGCCTGCTCGATTCGGAAGCTCGCAAGGCTCGAAAGCGGGTATTCGGCGTCTGCAATTCAACCCACAACATTACGCTCGGCAATCCGGACGACACGCTTCAGTACCTGTGGTGCGTCGAGGACAAATGGAAACTGCTGGTGCGCTACGACGGCAAAGACACGACGAAGTACCACAACCTGCATGTGTGGGACAAGGTGCCAGTCCGTCTATTCAACCTCACCGAAGACCCGCACGAAAAGCACGATCTCGCAGATAAATACCCCGAGATCGTCGCACGAATGAAGACGCAAATCGAAGGATGGCACTCACATGAATGAAGTACCGGTCGATAGACAGCGACAACCGCAGACGATTTCTACCGACGGAAAAGTCGCTGCTACGAAGCATCTCGTTTCCGAAGTCGGCAACGGACACGGCATAGGCTTCGGAGACATTTAAGGGGACGGAAAGCAGGACATCCTTTTCCAGGCCGGTTGGTGTTCCAGGAAAAAGCGGGACTCACCTCATCTGGAACGACGGCAAGAAAAAGCCTCAATGAGATCTCGCGATGAAAATCAACATGAAAGACAACATGAAAAAACTCCTAAGTCTGCTTTCACTTTTCTTGATGGCGGCAACGGCCATCGCCGAGCCTCCAAAGAACATCGTACTCATCCTGGCGGACGATCTTGGATGGGCCGACACGACGCTGTACGGAAAGACGTCGCTCTATGAGACGCCGAACATCCAGCGGCTCGCCTCGCGCGGCATGACCTTCACCGATGCCTACGCGGCCAGTCCGATCTGTTCGCCGACCCGCGCCAGCATCATGAGCGGCCAGAATCCCGCTCGGCACGGTATGACATCGCCCGCAGGGCACTTGGCGGAGGTTCGCATTGACCCAATCGCGAATACAAACGGTCCACCCCATCAGAAATGCACCAACGTCAAGTCGGCAACGCGGCTGGATCCGGCGCTGCCGACTCTGGGCAAGATTCTTAAGGGCGCGGGTTACGCGACCGCGCACTTCGGTAAGTGGCATCTGGGACTGGAACCGCATTCTCCACTGGAACTCGGATTCGATGTCGACATCCCACACTGGCACGGTCCCGGCCCGAAGAGCAGTTACCTTGCGCCATGGGGTTATCCGAATCTCGAAGAGGGAGAGCCCGGTGAGCACATTGAGGATCGCATGGCGGAAGAGGCGGTCGCGTGGTTGAAAAAACGCGATCGCACCAAGCCGTTCTTCCTGAATTACTGGCAGTTCTCTGTGCATGCCCCGTTCGGCGCCACGCCGGAGTTGATCGACCGCTACCGCAGCAAGATTAAACGCGGCCCAGCCAAAAACGACTCCGCTCAGCAATCTCCGACCTACGCCGCGATGGTGCATTCTCTGGATGACGCTGTCGGAAGCCTGCTCGATGCACTTGACGCCGAGGGGATTGCGGATGAGACCATTATCGTCTTTTACTCGGATAATGGCGGCAACATTCACTGCGGCCTCGAAGAGACCGATGTCTCGGGCGAGAACTACATCACGGCCATTACCAGCAACCACCCACTGCGAGGCGGCAAGGGAGGCATCCACGAAGGCGGCATTCGCGTCCCGGCCGTGGTCGTCTGGCCGGGCGTCACCAAATCCGGCTCGCGAAGCGACGTACGCATTCAGTCGACGGATCTGTATCCGACGATTCTCCGCATGTTGAACGTCGAGCAACCGAAGACTCACGTGGTCGATGGCGTTGATTTCGCAAAAGCTCTCCGTGGCGAAAAGATGGATCGCGGGCCGATGTTCACACTCGTTCCGGGCCATGGGAACACGCCACAGTGGCTTCCGCCATCCATGTCGGTGCATCACGAAGACTGGAAACTGATCCGCACCTTCCACTATGGAGAAGACGGAAACCACGAATTTCGACTCTACAATCTTCGCGAGGACATCGGCGAAAACCACAACCTCGCGGCGGTTCACCCGGAGAAGGTCAAAGCACTCGACCGGCTGATTGAGGACTACATCGCCGCAGCGAAAGTCATCGTTCCTCTGCGTAACCCGAACTTCGATCCAGCAAAGTTCGACCCGTCGATGATCGGCGTACAGGCGGGCGGTTTGAAGATGCCTCCATCATCGAATGGTAACCCGATGCGTAAGCGAGGGAGCAATCTCAGCCAAAACGTCAACAAAGAATCCATGCTGGGATGGACCGCCAAAAACGCCGAGGCAACTGTCGAGGGCGATTCGCTGCGACTCACACCCAACGGACGGCAGGCCTTTCTGTCCAACGCCAAAGTGCGGGTCAGCGGTCCCGTGGAATTCAAACTTCGGATCCGAACACGCGTGGATGGAACCGCCCGACTTCAGTGGCGCACCGAAGGCCAGGAGCGTTTTCCGGCGACCGGGCAACTCAAATCATTCACTGTCGCTGGTGGAGACTGGCAAGAGTTAAGTGTGCCGCTCGCCGTCGAAGGCCGTCTCGTCCACTTGCGTTTGTTTCTGCCGGACCCGAAGCGAACTGTGGAGATCGACTGGATTGAAATCGGACCGGCTGATGAAAACGTCAAAGACCGAAAGCGATGGGATTTCGCTGGTCCGGTAAATTCGAGCAAGACGAAGCAGAGGAGGCAGGCAACGCCCCGCCGTTCAACGGAACCCGCACCAACTCCTTTCGACTTCAGCGAGACCTTTGACGACTTCGACCCCGCCCGTTTTCAGACCAGGATCCCCAACAAGAACACACAGGTTCGCAACAGCGTGCTTTGGACGCGGGGCGAAAGCGGTGGGAAGTATCCACCAATGGTGTCTCTGAGCGTGGAAGGAAAGGATCTCGAAATCTCTTTCCGCTACCGTCATCTCGAGAACGGAGGCATGGTATGGTTCTTCGTCGATGGAGACGACGGCTTCGGCAGCGTCGATCATATGCTGCGAGTCAAACTGAACCGCACCGGCGTCCAACTTCAAATCGACGCCCATTCCCTGGATCCCAATCATCCCGACCGCCAGAACAGCGGACGTCCGGCAGACAAAGTCAGTGGCGCTTACCGCTTGAACAAGAAGCTGCCCCAGGCGGACGTCGATCTCTCAGCCAATGTGTGGCGCCAGGTAAAACTCGTTTTCCAGGGCGACACAGTCACCATTTCCGTTGATGGCGAGACATGGAGTAAGACAACGAAACATGCCTGTTTCAACGCCACCAAACGCAAGCTGCTATGGATGCAGAAAGGTGGCGACAAAGGCATTGAAATTGATGATGTCAAGGTGACGGAAACCGCTGGGCACTCGCTAAAGCCTGACGTTAAATCCCGCTAAGCTGTCTGTTTACAGAGTGTGAGGTCACAAGTTCATGAAGAAAAACTTAATCATCGTTTCATGCCTGTTCGTATGCAACGTCGCCTGCGCTTCTGGCAAGCCCAATATCATTCTCATACTCGCCGACGATCTCGGGTACGGCGATGTGGGTTGCTACGGATGCCCGGACATCAAGACACCTCACATGGACAAACTCGCTGCGCAGGGCGTTCGATGCACCGATGGCTACGCGGCCTTTCCCGTTTGCTCTCCCACGCGGGCGGCACTTTTGACAGGACGCTATCCGGCGCGATTTGGACCGACGTATGAAGACTACTACGGCGGAGGTTCGCCCGAACTCGATCCCGTCAAGCACCCGACTATCGGACAGATGATGAAGGATGCCGGGTATCGAACCGCTTGTTTCGGCAAGTGGAACGTTTCCAACCTGAACCGCCGCCGCGCCAACGATTTCGGGTTTGACCGCTGGATCGGTCTTCATCTCAATCACGACTTCTATACACACAAAATCGTACGGACCGGTGAACTCGATATGTACGAGGACGGAAAGCCTTTGAACCGAGAAGGCGTCTGGTCGGACACGATCTTTGCCGACGAAGCGATTCGCTTTATCAAAGCCAAGAGCGAAAACCCGTTCTTCATCTACCTCCCGTTCCAGGCCCCACACGACCCGATTCAAGACCCGGACGTCCCGTTCGATAAGCCTCGCGACAAGAAGAAGCCCGAGAATCGCGCGACCTTGATCAAAATGATTGAGCGTCTCGACCTCGAAATCGGGCGCGTCCTCGAAGCACTCGACAATCAGAAGATCGCAGAGAATACCTTTGTCGTCCTGACGAGCGACAACGGTGGCGCACAGGGGATCGCGCGCAATCGACCGCTCAGCGGCGCGAAACAGATGTTGCAGGAAGGCGGAATCCGCGTGCCACTGATTCTGCGCTGGCCCGGCGTGCTGCCAGCAGGCAAAGAGTTTTCCGCACCGGTCACCACGATGGATCTTACCGCGACCGTGGCGGCTGCGGGCGCCGCAGAAGCACACGCCGACAAGCCGTTTGACGGCGTCGACCTTCTGTCGGCCCTCACCGGCGAAAGCGAACTCGCGCCGGATCGCCCGCTCTTCTTTCGCCGTCGCAACATCAAAGTGCATGCCAACCAGAACGACATCCGGCAATCGGCGGTTCGCCAGGGAGACTGGAAATACTTGCGGACCTATAAGGGTCAAAGCAAAAGAAAGTTCACCGCCGCGCTCTACAACTTGAAGGACGACCTCGCGGAAGAGAAGAACGTCAAGGGATCCCATCCCGAAAAGCTGCAAGCACTGAGCGATCTGCTTGATCAATGGGAAGCCGAAATGAGCAAGACCGCCATTCCTTTTGTCCCTGCATCGCGTGAACGGAATTAGAGATGAATCTTGTTTGCCACAACAAAGCATGTGAATCGTACTAAAAACGCTTCCGGGAAGTTAATTTCCGAGTTCCTGAGTATTGACACGGACACAGACGAGGCACCATGACACGACTACTTGTAACTCTCACTGTGATTTCCATGAATGTAGTGGTATTCGGCGCAGACTCGCTGCCTCAAGTGAACGTGGCCCCGCAAAACGTCGAGCAGCTTTGGACCGGTTACGATCCGCGATCCGAGCCGCTCGAGATGCAAGTCGTTCGTGAATGGCAGGAAGACGACCTCACACTGCGGTATGTCATATATTCCATCGGGACATTTAAGGGAAAACCAGCGAGGGCGGCCGCGTTCTATGGATTTCCCACGGACGGAAAGAAGCTGCCAGCAGTGATGCACATGCACGGCGGTGGACAGCGCGCCTTCCTGCAGGTCGTGAAGCGGTATGCAAAACGGGGATACGCGGCACTATCCGTGAACTGGGGCGGACGACCGATGGAAGACTCCCGGGCTCACGATCCCAATACGGATTGGGGTGCGGTCGATCCGACTCAGAACAATGTCGGGGGCTACTCGAATCTGTTGCCGCAGGAAAACACGATCGATCCGTTCCCGTCTGCTCGCAACAACAACTGGTTCCTGCTTGCAATCGGCTGTCGTCGAGGGATTACGTTTCTTGAACAACAGCCGGAAGTGGACGCAGATCGGATCGGCGTCTTCGGTCATTCGATGGGAGGCCGTCTGACAGGCCTCGTTGCCGGCAGTGATGAGCGTGTGAGAGCCGCATCTCCGTCAGTCGGCGGAAGCGGTTTTCTGCAAACTGATCTGTGGGGCTTGCCCGGCTCTGCGCGGCGAGTTAAGGGTGATGTCGATCTGTTTCAGAGAACGATTGCCGGACAGTCATATCTGAAACGACTCCGTTGCCCGATTCTCTACCTGAGTGCGACCAACGACTTCAACGCACCGATGGACTTCGTCGAAAAAGGGATGGGACTCGTCCCGCACGAGAACAAGCGCACGACGTATGCGCCGCATTTGAATCACCGTTTTACGCCCGAGACGGAAATCGCACGTCCACTCTGGTTCGACTCACAACTTCAGAAACGGTTTCAATTTCCACAGTCTCCGGTGGCCGAGCTGATCCTCAACCGGGACACCGGCATCCCGGTCTTTCGCGTCAGACCCGACACATCGCTGCCGATTGAACGGATGGACCTGTACTACGGCTATGAACGCGACCCTCGCAATCGATTTTGGGCAGACGGCCGGGCGACAGCGCGCGACGGCGTCTGGGAGGCCGAGTGTCCGGTGTTCGATCTCGACGAGCCGCTGTTCGCCTTTGCGAACGTCTACTACCGACTCACCGAGCGTCGACGGCGTGAGGGCGATCCGGAGACCTTCGCACTCAGCGTGTCCCGTGCTGCGTACCCCGATGCGTTGCGCGACGCGAAGGTGAAGGCCACTGAACAGCCGCGTCGCTTGATCGATGATTTCGACCACGGCTTCCACGATTGGTACACATTGAACGTCAACAATCGGCATCACTGGTTGCTCTCGACTCGCAAGCTAGCCGATCCGCGGTGGGAAGCCCCTCGCGGCGCGATACTATCGTTGGAGATCGAACCAACGGAAGCAGGCAATACACTCGCGGTCCAATTGAAGACGGATTCGTGGCGTGGCTACAGTGGACGAAGTCCCGAGACATGGACGGCACTGGTTCAACTCGAAAAAGCAGGCCGTCAGCGTGTTGAACTGGCCACGAACGCATTTACGAATCCGTCAGGTAAGACGCTCGACGACTGGTATGGCGTCACGGAACTCATCTTTCAATCTGGAGCGAAGTCGCAGGCTTCATCCTCGAGCGATCTCGCACCGTGGAGTGGCGAAGTCCCCAGATTCTTTGAACTCCGCTGGACCGGCGGAGAGCCCGTACGAAGACGGAAGCCCTTTCTTTCATCGAGTCGTGCCGCTGGCGGCCTTGACGCCGCCGAGTTTCAGCAAGCGATCAAAGACTCAATTCGGCAAGAGCAGATCGACGACGAGTCGAGTGGGCTGGATCAACGAGCGGAACGACGACGCTCCAGCAAAAAGTTAGTGGACCGCGACGCAAATTTGTCACCACAT
>DAOUPA010000630.1 GCA_030626405.1 Planctomicrobium sp. | reverse complement strand
TTGTCGCCATCCGTCATCGCAGGTCTCCTGACGTTTTGTATTGAAGGGAAGAAAAACACCGGACAATGCGGTAGAATGGATTCGTTGTTAAGCGAGTAGCTTCGCCAATACGGCAGCACGATCAACGCCACCTGAACAACCACTGCTAGAGACATTAATGATCAAACGATTTGCCGCCGCTCTGGTCCTGTTTTTCTTTGCTGGAAACACGTTAATCGGCGAAGACTGGAAGCCCCTTTGGCCTAAAGACGCTCCGGGAGCAAACGGCGACGCGGACCACGACATACCGGCTTTATTGGCGTACCCCGCGCCGAAAGAGACGGCGAATGGCTGCGGAATCGTTGTGTGTCCAGGAGGTGGTTACGGCGGTCTGGCGATGGGTCACGAAGGCTACGACATCGTGGAGTGGCTGAACAAACGCGGCGTCAGCGCTTGGATTCTGCGATATCGACTCGGTTCCAAAGGCTACCATCATCCCATTCAAAAGGGCGATGTCCTACGGGCGATCCGCACGGTTCGACACAACGCAGCGGCGAGCGGTGTTGATTCCAACCGCATCGGCGTTTGGGGGTTTTCAGCGGGCGGACACTTGGCATCAACGGCGGCCACTCACTTCGATCACGGAGTGAAGGATGCATCCGACCTGATCGAACGCGTGAGCAGTCGTCCGGACTTTGCTATTCTGTGCTATCCAGTCATTACGATGGACGAATCCTTTGCCCACACAGGGTCGCGCCGCAATCTGTTCGGCCCCGACCGATATGACAACGCTGAGTTGGTGGAATTGCTGTCCAACGAAAAGCGAGTAACCAAAGACACTCCACCCACGTTCATCTTCCACACGACAGAAGACAAAAAAGTTCCGGTGGAAAATGCGATCATGTTCTATTCATCACTGAGAAATCACGGAGTCAACTGCGAGCTACACGTCTATCAGAAGGGGCGACACGGCGTTGGCCTTGCCGCCAACGATCCGATTCTGTCGACCTGGCCTGCAAGATTGGAAGACTGGCTGAAGACGAACAGTTTTCTGTCGCAGGCAATACCGCTACCCAAAGCACACGCTCACAACGACTATAAGCATGACCGACCGTTGCTTGACGCTCTGGCACATGGGTTCTGTGGTGTCGAGGCGGATGTCTATCTGGTTGACGGCCAACTCCTTGTGGCCCACACACGAAAGGACGTTCGCCCGGATCGTACGCTGAGCACTCTTTATCTTGACCCGCTCAGGAAACGAATCTCAGAGAACGATGGGCACGTCTATTCCGATGGTCCTCGTGTTACGCTTCTGATTGATCTCAAAACGGAAGCGGAAACCACCTACATGGCTGTGCACAAAGTGCTGGCTGAGTACAGCGACATGTTGACGACCGTTGATCACGGAGAGGTCAGGCCAGGACCGTTGTCCGTAGTGATCTCCGGCAACCGGCCACGCGAGCTGATGGCATCACAAACGATGCGCTACGCTGGAATGGACGGTCGTATCGCCGACCTCGATTCCAAGGCTGCATCCCATCTGCTGCCGATGATTAGCGACAACTGGGGAAAGCACTTCCGTTGGCGAGGCGAGGGGGAAATGCCCGCCTCGGAGCGAAAGGCTCTGCATGCTGTCGTCCGTCAGGCACATGCCGCCAGGCGAACGGTGCGGTTCTGGGCAACGCCGGAGAGTCCGAAGGTGTGGCGTGAGTTGCTATCCGCTGATGTCGATTTCATCAACACCGACGACCTTTCCGGTCTACAAACGTTTCTACTACAACAACAGTAACCGAAGTGTCGCCGCAATCGCCGGTTGTTTGCGAACCGAACCTTCTTCTCCACCCATGGCCCGAAGAACCAGCGATGATTCACTACATATTCAAGACCATCGTTCCCGAATGGTACGAGGTCTGCCGTTTCGATCAGTCCTTAATTTAAGAGGACCGAAAACGAACTCGTTCTGTGGCGGAAGAACCTGGTCGCAGATCACATCAGGTGTTAGCAGATTTTTCACCAGAGTTGATTTGCATCAAGCAGCTTATGAGCGTTTGAGTGCAGAGATCCGATTGCTCAGGGCAAAGCGGGAGGCCGAGTGACCTGACAGAGAGAAGGTGTGCTTCCTTCCTCGTGGCAATCAGCTATTTTACTTATGAAATGTTTCTTCATGGGCAAGAGAAACATTAAAAATGCTCTAAGATGACCGGTGGGCTGGGTCTTGCTTGTAGAAATCCTTCAAAATTGCATACAGCTCTGTGTGTTGCAGTTCCATCTTCTGCGAACTTTCAAAAAAACATTCGGTACATACTGCGAAGAATTCGGCCGGGTTGGTCGTGCCGTAGCAATCGATGAGCGTTCTGTGGTCATTGCGACAATCGTTCTCCAGACGAGTGAACTCAACTTCCATGACGTTCTGCCAACGTCCATACTGTTCTTGGGTTTCCAGAAGTGGCGTTCCATCGACGTTGCGGCCGTTTTCCATGTCGAGTTGATGGGCGAACTCATGGAGAACGAGGTTGCTGCCGTGAGCTTGTCCGCGTCCTCCCGCCAACGAATCGGGCCAGGACAGAATGACTGGTCCCCGATAAGACGTTTCCCCCTCGCGATGCGATTCTCCCTCGATGACTATTCCTCCTCCCAACGGAGTGTGTCCTGTCCGCACATACGAATGGGGATACACGAGGATCGATTGTACCATATCGAAGTAACGATCCTCGAAGCTCAACAGCAGTAGCGATGCGAGTCCCGCAATGGTGACCTTGATTTCATCGGTAATCGTGAGTCCGTCACACCCTTCCCAGTTTTTTTCGCTAATAAGGATTCGTAAGTCGTCCCTGAGCTTCTCTTTCTCCTGAACCGACAGTTGATTGTCATGATGGACATTACGTTTGAGAATCCCGTTCCACTCCGTCGGGAACGGTTCTGAAACAATCTGACTGCGGTGCTCGTGTTTTCTCCAAGAAAACAGCATAGTATCTCTCACTGAGTAAGTGCGAATGCCTTAACGACATGTTCAAAGAGCCTGAGTTGAGGGCATCATTACTTTTGTGTCAACGCTCCCTGAGGAAACAGGATGCGGCTCCCTGTTTCCGCCATTGCCACAAGCCGCGCAGGACAGGAGCCTTGAGATCGTCTCTCTGTTGCTGAATGAGTCCAATGAGAGTGTCAAGGAAACAATCGATATCTCTCTGTGTATGGCAGCGATCAATGGGTCTCCGACGATGCAAAGCGATGCCTATGCCACCGGATTGGCAATGTATGTGCATTGGCGCAATCCGGGACTCCGACAAACGTCGACGCCTATCAAAAAGGTGTTCAGTATCTGCTACGCACGCAAAAGGAAGACGGTTCATGGCACGTCAAGACTCGTGTCATTCCATTTCAGAAACTCTTCGACAGTGAATTTCCGCACGGAGATGACCAATGGATTTCCGGTTCCGCAACTGGCTGGGCCGCCCGCGCCATCATCGAATCCATCCCAACCACCGTCAGTAAGAAGTGACTCGCCGGCCTTTGCCTTCCTTTTGCAACTTCTGCTGCTCCATTTGCATCGATTGTCCGAGAAACTCCATACGTTAATTGGCTCAGC
>DAOUPA010000044.1 GCA_030626405.1 Planctomicrobium sp. | reverse complement strand
ATCGATTCGAGAATCACCAAGTGCCCGGAAGAACTAATCGGCAGAAACTCCGCAATCCCCTGAACAATGCCGAGAATGATGACTTCCCAAAGCTGCATGACGTTGGATTGCTTTTGAAGTAAATGGGATGGTGAATTGGTAACAGACTCAGCTCATCTTCATACTACTTACGTACCGGTTTCAAATCTGTCCAGTGTATTTTTCAAAATCGGATCAAACATCGTGAACCGCAGTGACTGTTATTGCGTCTCTGAGGGAGAGGAGCGTTAAACACTGAGTTTTTGATAATTTCACAGGTGATTAAAGTCCTGTGCACGGACTTCGATCTCCTTTAGCGCCTGTGATGTCATGGCAGCTTATCGCCTTGCCATGGCGAATATGTGGGTTCGATTCCCATCAGGTGCTTTGCTGAGGGTGATGGTGTTCGCCCGAATACGTTTGACACCACAGAGTTTTAGATTTCACTACGAGCCTTGCAAGTTCGTTTCTGGATCTCTGGAGTTTGGAGCAGTGTGGAGGCAATTGGAGTCGGTCACAATTCCCCTCTGCGCCAACTCCAACAGTGCGGGCCCCATGCGGTTTCAACTCGCTTTCAGTTACTGACAATCAATCCGGAAGGGCAAGCCGATCGGCGACGGCACCTGTCTTGAAAACAGAGGTCTGAAAGGACTTGAGGGTTCGACTCCCGCTCCTTCCGCTCACACATTTTTTAAATTTCCCCGATGGATCACCGAGGGCTATGTGGCGTTAGGCTGCGACATGATCTTTTACGCGAGAATCTTTTCGATGCGGTTTGATTCTCGGTCTTCTGGTCCCATTCTTTTCTTTGTACCGAACGCACCGAGCATGGTGTTGTAGACGTCCAGGCCTTCGGCACCGATGTCCATGATTTGTCCGGTTTTGAAGCGATCGTTCGCACCGGTGATCGCATGGAAAATTCCGGAGAGTTCTCGTTTCACGTCGTTATGGCGACCGTCTCCTGATTCGGTAGAAATCGTAATCAAAGAGTTTTCGAGAATCGACTTGCCGTTGGCTTCTTTCGAATCGGCATCGTCCAGGCGACTGAGGAAGTATGCAACTTCCTGCATTTTCATATGTGCGTGAGCACGGAGTTGCTCGTTCTTTTTCTTCTCGTTGAATTGATGCCACCATTCGTGGCTGCACCCGCCGGAGCCGGATTTCCTCAGGTCTTTTTCATCGTTGAATTTGTAGATCAGACGCCCATCGTATTTGTAATCTCCAGTCACACGCAGACGTTCTCCGGCAGCGAGGAATGTGAGTGAACCAAAGCGGACGCGGTCCATCTGAATTGCTAATGCGTAAAGATCGGCCATTAAACGCCATTCCGTTCGCAGGTCTTCGAGTTTCATATCGATCCCTTCCCCGCCGGGATCGGCTTGACCGCCATGGGCGACGTTTGACCTCGGTGGCAGACCGGGAGCACCTTCGGCGGTGTTCTTTAGAGCGAATGCGCGCTGCTCGAACTCGCGAATTCGATCAAGGTGATCAGCTACGCGGGATTTTGAAGCGGCTCCGAGAGGAGAGTTGGCGCCGGTGTAGAACTTGTAGTCGTCAACAACTGAATCCAGGACGCTGCGTTTGAGTCGGCGGCGGCGGACGTCCGTATCATCTCCTCCTAGTGAAATGTATCCGAAGACACGGTCAAAGAGGTCGCGAGGCTTTTCTTGAATCGTGGCAGCGACTGTGCCGTTCATATTGTAACTATGAACGTATCTTCCGACACGGCTGCGGCGGAAGAATGTCCCACCGATGAGCGTGGAGACCATCCCTTTCGGGAGACCCTTCGGGTAGTGAGACTCGCGTATCACCTGATCGATCGAAGGACCACCGGATTTTGCTTCTCCATCGGGTGGTTCTGCAGTAAACGCTCCTGCTGCTCCATCGTAATGTGCATTGATTCCGGACTCATCGCAGCGGACTTGATCGACATTCCGCATGATCAACAGTTTGTCGCCCAGCGGTTTGAGTGGTTCGAGGACTCCGTCGAAACCTTCGGTTTGTAGTGGTGATGGAATACCTAGTCCGAAGAAAACGTTAAACGCCCGGACCGGAACATCTGTTTTCGCGGCGGCTGATGCCGTGGAGACGAGCATCTCTTCCAGTAGCGGCAACCCAATCGTGGCAGCCCCGACACCTTTGAGCATCGTCCGTCGACTGATGTTTGTTTTCTTCATTTGTATTGTTCCGGTTAAAATAGTTTCGCGTTCGAACATGGATTCGTTGCGTTCGTGGCTTGAACTCTACTTTTGGAAATTAAAATCGTCAGGTGCCATGTCCACATCGCGAAGCAGGGTGGACATGATTCGGCGTCGTGGGTTCATTCGGCATGCCCATCCTGCTGACGCGATATGGGCATGGCACTTCACTCACTCTGGAGATAACTATTTCGTACAACTACTCTGCTTGTTCGGTTTTCGTCATTTGTATAAATCACTCATGACGATTGAAGTGATCAGTCAGTAGGGTGAGGCGCAGCAAGCGGTTGGTGAATGGTGGGTTATGTACGCGGTCTAAACTTTGATTTAACCAGCACAATGTTCCCACACTGGCTTGCGAAACCCACCTTGCTGTTTGAAATCGCGTAGGCCACCCACCCTACGACAGCTTTACTCTGCTTGTTCAGTTTTCGTCATCTGCACCAAATCGCTCATGACGATTGAAGTGATCAGGGCGGCGTAGGTGCCGCCTTCTTTCTGAGCGGATTTGTGAATCTTCTCGATAGTCTGTGCATCGGCAGCGACGAGGGGACGACCGAGAGCGAATTGTGTCACTTTCCATGTTAACGACTTTTGAACCCGTTCGCTTCCGGCAAGGAGGTTCATGAGTTCTGCTGAAGTCGCGTATTTTACAGGTTTTGCCTCACCTGGGAAGAGGATTTCTCCATCTTCGCGTAAGACGTTGCCATGTTCATCATTGTTTCGGAACGTGCCAAGACCATCAAATTTTTCGAGACCGAAGGCAAGCGGCTCAAACTTTTTGTGGCAACCACCGCACGAAACGTTGCTGATCCTCTTTTCCGCACTACCGCGGTGAGACAGCCCCGGCTTCGAGGGGACAGGCGTTGTATCAAGACCCGGAGGCGGATCGTTAACGGTCCCTCGCAAAACGCCATGTAGCACATAGAGTCCGCGAGTCACCATCGAAGCGTCGTCACCGCCGACAGTCAGTATGCTTCCCTGCGTCATGAGTCCACCTCGAAACGGAACCGACGAGACATCGTAGCGTTCCAGTCCTTCGCCTTTCGGTTTCAGACCGTAGTGCTTTGCGAGACGAGGTGTTGCGTATGTGACCTGAGCATTCATCAAGTCTGCCAGCGGACGTTTTTGGTCCCAGACAACATCTTTGAAGAATGCGAGCGTTTCTTCTCGCATGTCGTCCGCAAGTGCGGCTTCCCAGTTCGGGAACCTTTTCGCACTGGGACTGAGGTCGTCCAACTGACCGAGGTTTAACCATTCTGTAATGAACATCGTGGAATGCTCGATGGCCCTGGGATCTTCGAGCATGCGCTGAATCTGTTTCTCAACATTTTCCAAATCGTAGAGGTCGCCAGCTTTCGCAGCATTAAGTAATTTCTGATCGGGCGGACCGCCCCAGATGATGTAACTCATCCGCGAGGCGAGTTCGTAACCATCGACGGGCCATTGGCTGCCGTCGCCTTGTTGACTTTCGATGCGGTAGATGAAACGTGGCGATTGCAGCATCGCTTCGATGATAAAACTGACCGCTTCTTCGTAGTCGCCCCCAGCACTCGCAACGGTGGTCGCGATGCCGCTGTAGGTTCTTTCTTCGCGGCCATCGAGTGGACCGCGAAAGATCCAGGCTCCCATGCTTTCAACGAATTCACGCATCGTATCGTCGGTGGAAAGTTTCTTGCTCTTGGAAAATCTCGCAGCGAACTTCAGGACATCCATCTTTGAGACAATCTTCTCCGCGAGCTGCGAGTAAGCATTCACATGCTTCAGATCGACGTTCAAATTGTACGCCGTGTTGCTGAAACCATCTGCTCGAAGGTCAGGAGGAAGCAGCGCTCGGGCTTCTTTTTCGATATCGACCCCGACCGTACTGCGGACTGTTTCAATATATTCTGGAACGGTGAGCCGTTGCACCCAGAGAGTCGAATCGCCGACGCCATGCGCGTAGAGCACCGGGTCGATCCTCTCTGTTGAGTAGACCGCTCCTGTGTCGATCCACTTTTTGAGAATTGATTTTTCTTTGTCAGTCAGAGGAGTCCCAGCAGGCGGCATATCGCCCGAGGTGATTTGTTCCCAGAGTAGGCTTTCGGATGATTTGCCCGGAACAATCACTTTGCCACTTTCGCCGCCAGCGAGTGCGGTGAGCTTGCGTGAAAGGTCGAGTTTGCCCTTCTTTGATGCGGAGTCGTGACATTCGAAGCAATGGTTGACAAGAACTTCAGCCACTTTTGTTTCAAAAAATTCCTCTTGCGGAGACTTGGATGCAATTGCCGGCCCACCCGTTGTCTTGGCATCTGGACCGGCTCGAAAATTGACCTGCACTTGCTTGGGGGTTAGTGCTCGACTGTAAACAGCGACAAGATGAAACGTTCCTTTCCAGGGACGATCCTTGCTGAGTTCATTTCCGAGTGCGAGACGGAATGTTGGGTTCCAATTCTCCAACGTCCCTGCGACTTTTTTGTCGACAGTTCTTTTCCCGTTCACGTAGAGACGTGCTTGTCCGCTTCGCTGTCGTGTGTAGACGAGATGCGTCAGTTTCTTTTTGACAGCTTTGGATGGTGTGCTGGTTGATGGAGTTCCATTCGTCGTCGTCTTCGTTGTTCGCAACCGAACGTCAAACTTATCTTTGTCCTGTCCGAGAGTGATATTGCGCTGGCTGGAATCTTTCGAAATCGTAACCATTCGCGCGGGACCGGAGAGACCTAAGTCGCTGGGTGTGACCCAGGCTTCGATGCTCACTTCACCAGATCGTTTAATCGCTTCACTCAAGCGAGAGGCTGCTTTGTCCGTGAGAATGAGCGTCTTTCCCGTGATCTGTAACGCTCCATGAGTGCGACGAACGCCTTTTTCGTTTTCGATTTTCAGATTCAGCGGAGCACCGACGCCGGAACGGTCGTGAATGATGTTCCCCTTCTGCTCGGAGAAATCGTAGAGCACTTGTAACCCGGCCGCTCCGCGTGTCGCGGACTTCTCCTGTGCCGTCAACCTCGTCGGTGTCTGCAATGCAAGCACCGCGACAGTAAAGATTAAGCTGTACAATTTTCCAAATTTCGTAAACGTCTGATTCATCTTTTGCCTTAATAATGGGAGGGCAACAATTCTCTTGCATAAATGTTTTCTACGCAAGTCAGACCTTCCGAGAATTGTTTAGAGGAATTCTGCAACAACTGTGTCAGCCAGAAACCGGCCTTCATATGTGAGTTGTAATCGATCTCTTTTTTGCTCTAGTAGATTGCTTTGAATGAATTGATCGTAGGCATCTGGGGCGAGATCGCGGACAGTGGATTCGTACCGTTCTTCGAACGCAGCAAGATCAATTCCTTCAATTTTTCGTAAGCCGAGCATTACAGCTTCTCGGCATGCCAGATCGAGCGTGAGAGTTTCCCGCTCGGCAACCGGACTTTCTCCAGTTTGAATATGCTTCATCCACCCGGTCACACTGCGGTATCGCATCGCACGTTCACCGTCCAGAAATGAAGCCGCACCCGGTCCAAATCCGAAATACTGTTCAGCGTTCCAGTAAACTTGATTGTGTCGACACTGGAAACCAGGTCTAGCATGATTTGACAGTTCATACTGTTCGAATCCTGCTTGGGACAACGTTTGCATTGCTGCGGCATACATCGAACGTTCCAACTCTTCGTCGGCAGGCCTGATGTCCTGCTTCAATCGCCGCGTCCAGAAAGATGTTCCCTTCTCGAATGTCAGCCCATAGGTAGAAACATGTTCTGGCTCAAGGTGAATCGCGCGTTCGAGAGTGGAATTCCAGTCTTCAAGCGATTGACCTGGTACGGCAAAAATTAAATCGAAGGAAACGTTCTCGAAGCCCCTCTTTCGTAATCGCTGCACCACATCCACAACCGTCTCTGGATTGTGTCCACGCTCCAAGGTTTTGAGATGTTCAGCTTGAAATGATTGAATCCCCAAGCTGACGCGATTGATATCATATTTCGCTAAAACATCCATTCGCTCGGAAGTAAAGTCTTCCGGGTTACACTCAATGGAAAATTCGGCACCTGCTTTGAGAGGAAGCCATTTGCGAAGCAGTGAAAGCAAACGTTCAAGATGTGAAGCGGGTAGATAATTCGGTGTCCCGCCACCGATGAAGAGAGTCTCCACTGCATGGGGGCCTGAAAGCATCGAAGTGATTTCGGTTTCCAGACAGTCAAGGTAGATCGACAAGAGATCATCTCGATCCGTGATGACGGTGAAGTCACAATATCCACACCGATGAATGCAGAACGGAACATGAATGTAAGCGGCGTTGACGGGATGATTCATGTGTAGCACCACGTCTGGTGCTTCACTGATTCTCCCCCGATGGTTTCAGGAGACGTCTTGATGGCGTTTGTCGCAAGATCCGAATTACCATGTGCCCAGGTCACATTTTTCTTACCTGGAAAACAAATACTTGCCCAGCAAATGGCAAGCCGTCCCATTGTCCAGCGGGCGTTGATATCTTGAAGTGGGCGAATTTTCCTTGCCTCGTCCGCATCGACATAAACCATCGCATCGACTCCCATTGGTCCGAAGTAGCCAGTTTTTTGTATTTCGTGACACGCTTCTTGTTGTTTTTCAATGATGAATTCCAATTCTGGAAACAAGTCTAACTGAATGTTTACAGTCGAACTTGTAAACTGTCCGTTCCGACCGCTGTTCAGAGACGTTATTCCGAACAATGCGGGTGCACCTTGCTGAGGGATCTCCCATTGTATCCCGAACTCGTTGACGGGATTCAATTTAGGTTCCAGGTACAGAGTGCGTCCGTTCTCAAATCTTTTTTTTGCCCAACGGTTTTCATTCTCACTGAGATCATTTCCTCGACTCATGATTTGACCTCGGCCGGACTGACCGAATTCGGACTTCATTACGAAACCATCGGCAAAAGTCGATTGACTCAATGCTCGTTTCAGTTCTGACATTGAGTGAACTTCCATTTCGCCTGGTAGCTGACAGCTCAGTTTTCGTGAGAGCATCAACGAACAGCTTCGTGAATTCGTTGCCAGGACTGCTTCGTGAGGTGGCGACTGAACTTGAATTTCTAACTCCTGAGCCAAGTCTCTAATTTGATCCGTCCACCCCCAAGGGCTCAGTTCAGTGATTTTTCCACGGTTCATCTTGAGTTGTTTGAGCGAAATGAAATTCGGTGCCGCGAAACCTAGATTAATCAGTTTTGTCCGGAAACCCTCGTCAACAATCTTCGGGCAAAGGATCAAGTCATCTTCTGAAGCCGCAGCTGCGAGACAGGGAGTCAACTCTGCTTCGAAGCGTTGAATAATCGACGACTGATCTCGACGACCGAGAAGTTGATCTTCAAACGAGAAATTACCAATCCAGAGAGAAGGCATTGGATTCGTGGGAAATCATGAGGAACTTGGCGGATAGATTGGACAGTTTCGTCAGTTTGACAATAACCTTCGAAGATTGCACGTCGAAATACCAACGGGGTTCTTTACACCTGAAAGTCAACTTGTGAGTCAATACAATTACGACGCTGTCCTTTTTGTCTCGTTTGGTGGACCGGAAAAACGAGAGGACGTAATTCCATTCCTGGAGAACGTCCTGCGTGGAAGAAACGTTCCGCGTGAACGCATGCTGGCTGTCGCTGAGCATTACTATCACTTTGATGGCGTGAGCCCCATTAATGCTCAGACTCGTGAACTGATCGATGCAGTCAATGCGGATCTCGCCGAATTAGGCATTGACATCCCTGTCTACTGGGGGAATCGAAATTGGCAGCCAATGCTGCCAGACACCATGCAACAAATGGCAGATGATGGAATCAAAAACGCGATTGCGTTCTTCGTCTCGGGATACAGTTCATACTCTGGCTGTCGACAATACCGTGAAAACGTAATCGCAGCTCAAGGGATCGTTGGCGAGCAGGCGCCACACATTGATAAAATCCGTGCGTTCTACAATCATCCAGATTTCATTACTGCCAATGTTGCTAGAATTCAGGCTGCGATCAACTCTCTCCCGGAAAACAATCAGAACGACTTCCGGATTGCTTTCACCGCTCACAGTATCCCGGACTCATTGGCAGAGAATTGTGATTACGTGTTACAGCTTTCGGAAACTTGTCGGTTGATTTGCAGTGAATTGGACATCCCCGTGAATCGCTGGCGACTTGTCTACCAGAGTCGCAGTGGTCGACCGCAAGATCCGTGGCTCGAACCAGATATCCTTGACCACATTGGTGAACTGCACTCTCAAAAGGTTGATGCTATTGTCATCGCCCCCATTGGATTTCTTTCCGACCACATTGAAGTTCTATTCGATCTCGATGAAGAAGCTGCCGACAAATGTGATGAATTGGAAATCTCAATGTCCCGAGCTTCGACTGTCGGAACGCACCCGGATTTCGTGCGTTGCCTGAGCAAATTGATTCTCGAGCGACTCAAAGATGATGTCGAGAAAGAATCCATTGGGCGATTTGGTCCCAATTGGGATGTCTGCCCCGAAGGTTGCTGCCCTGCGCCGGTTCGCCCGCCAATCAAGTGACACTCCTCATTACTTTTGGATAACAAAAGTGTGACGACCTGTCTCTCCCATCGCCTTGAGTGTGCGGATTCGCTCGCGATTCCAGTCAGCACCTCCGATGCAGTCTTCGATTCCCCGACGCAGTCAATCTCAACTTGCGTGGCACTTGCTTTGCTAGAGTTAACAGGCAGATTCGGTGGGTGAGGGTCGGCAGCGAGAAATAGCAAACGGACGGATAGAAAGAGTGCGAGACTGAGTTATGTCGAAAAGGAACCAAAGGCTTTTCGGGAGTTGGTCTCGCCAATCTGTGCGGTATATGTCACATTGTGTCTTGATGGATTTCCAAAGTCCATTGGAAGTCCGTTTCGTATTCGCTTAAATCACCATCGTCGGTAAAAATTTACAACCACTTAAACAACACTGTTCAGGAGACATTCATATGTCACGGCGTTTGATTCCAGTTGTTGCTGCATTTTTCGTTTGTTCTCTTGTCGCACTTGGAGTGCTTCAGTCGTTTTCAGTTGCAGAAGACCAAGCTAAGAAGGAGCAAGGCAAAGTGAAACCGGCGGAAGTTGAAGATGCTCAAAAGGATGGTCGCGTTGTGACTGACTTGAAGCAGTTCATGCGTAAAAAACTGGAAGCTTCAAACAAAATTCTTGAAGGTTTGACCACAGAGGATATGGCACTCGTACGTGAAGGGGCGAGAACCCTAAACAAAATGAGCCTTTCCGCGAAATGGAGAGCGCACAATGACGTGATGTACAAGCAGTTCAGTTCCGAGTTTCAGCGCGTGACAAAAGATTTAGCGCAAGCAGCGGATGACGATAATCTTGACCAAGCAGCTCTCAAGTGGATGGGAGCAACAATGGGTTGCATTGAATGCCATCGATTTGTTCGAAACACTTTGATTGTTGACCTGAAGGGGACGAAATGAACGTACTTCTTGCCGCTGATGGCTCTCGACACGCAGCTTATGCAGAGAATTTCCTCTCGCAATTCCCTGGTGCTTCCGAAATGAACGTCACCGCCGTGAGCGTTTGCGTGACGGCCGATTTGCATTCCATGGGTTTCGACTTCCCTATCGAAATTCACGAAGTCGTCGCGAACTGTCGCCAACAATCGACCAGTGTACTCGATGCTCTCACCCAAAGAGTTTCGAAATGGGCGAGCAGTGTGGACACGAAAATTCTGGATGGTCATCCGGCAAAGGAACTCCTCCACGAAATTGACCAGAACCACCCAGATGTTTGCGTCGTCGGCTCACACGGTTGGACACTGACAGAGCGATTTTTATTGGGGAGTGTCTCCGATCGAGTCGCCAAGCATGCGGGCTGTCCGGTCATGATCGTTCGTCCCAAGGGTGAAAACCTCGAAGAGTGCAAGCTGCGCCACATTCTCATCGCAGATGATGGGTCTGATGTTTCTGACGCCGCAATTGCTCGATTTTCCAAAATTAAAACGGAGGAAGAGACTCACATTCATCTCATTTCTGTAATTCTCGACGCAAGCGCGATAGGATTTATTCCACCTCCGAATTTTGAAGAAACGATCGAAAAACAAAGAGCAGAAATTCTAGAGCGACTCGAACGCCATCGTGATAAATTGCATGCGGCAACTCCGAATGTCGACGTTGAAGTTCTGCTCAGTGACAACATTCCGAGATCGATCTTCAATTACGCGTCAGAGAATGACATCGACCTGCTCGTAATGGGAGGCAAAAAAAGATCAATGGTGAATCGGCTTCTGCTGGGGAGCATCTCCCTGGACGTCTTACACCACGCCCCCTGTTCCGTATGGATCGAGCGCTGACCCCTTATCCTATCGTATTCTGGAGAACCCCGTTCCGCGCACACTCCGAAGAAATCTATTCCCCTCCAACACGTTGACGTTTGATGGCGTATTGAGAGTTGGTGTAATATGTTTTCAATTCATCGGTGAAGCCGCGGGTGGGGTATGCTCAATACGTTCGAACTCATTGCCGGGATGCCGTCGTTTCATTTGAGCGACATTGCAAAAATGCGCCTGGATGCGATTTCGTTTTTTCTCGTGGGGCTGTTGCTCTCTGCCTGGGGAGTGCAGGTGCTGTGGAACTTGCTGAGCCGGGATATCCCACAAATTTCCAGGATTCGGTATTCCACGTCTCTCGCTGGCACGATTCTCTGGGGACTGCTTTTTATGCTCGTCTTGACGATGATTTCCGGCGCCCGTGAATTGATGACGCCGGGAGCCTGGCGGAAAAACGGCTACACGTACGCACTTCAAGACGATGACGGCGTCGCGAATGTTTCAATGTCCGCCGATGCAATCAAATTACAAACAGAGCGTCGCGCGCGACTGGAACTCCTGCGAACGATGCTCTGGGCGCATGCGGCAGCGAATGAAGGGAAGTTTCCGGAATCGATTGCAGAGAGCGGCATCGCCGAAGAACTCTGGCAACAACCTGGCACCGTCCCTGCGACGTATCAGTATTCCGGCGGAGGTTCTGTGGATTCTGAAAGAGAACGCCTCGTCCTGGAATATGCCGTTTACGAAGATGGCTCCCAGTGGCAACTCTTCACTGATGGAGCCATTGAAGAAGTTACCCCAGAGGCACCGGTTGATGAAGCTGCGACCAGTGAAGAACCGAGAGGCGGTGTCTGATGCGACGCGCCTTCTCCCGACCTGGGGTTCTGGTCGCGATCCTCATCATGTTTGTGCTTCTGGAGTGCATGGGATTGGTCTGGATTTTCGATTTGTTTCTTCATGTCACATTCGGGTGGATATTCTTCCTCGGAAGAAGTTTTCAGCAAACCAGTTTCTCACCTGGAGCATTTGCAACAGCCGTTGTGTGTGGATTGGGATTCATCTTCGGCCTGCACTTTTTTATACGTCACAAGGCGGGACGGTTTGCGAGTTTTTGCTGGAACTGGAAGCAGTCGCTGATCGTCTCAACTGCAACTGTCTTGATGTTTGTTGCTGGCATTTCAATCGTCGGTGTCACACACCAAATCAGTTGGCTGGCGACTTCACCGGAGCCAATTGTGGAATCGACATTCGACGCCGTGTACCGAACCTATTCAAAAAACAACCTCAGGCAATTCGGGATTGCCAGTTACAATTATCATGACGCTTTTGAAGTTTTCCCTGTGGGTGGATCATTTGACTCAGATGGTCAAGGACTCCATAGCTGGGAAACTTTCTTGTTACCTTACGTTGATCAAGCAAAGCTGTACGAAGAAATCGACTTCACAAAGCCATGGGCCGATGAAGTTCACCGAGATGTTTTTCAAAAGCGAATCGGAATGTTTCGAAATCAAGGTTACGACATTCACTTGGGACGAACTCCAGACAACGCCAGCCATTACGCGATGAACACCCAGGTTGCCGGGGCCAACCGAAGCATCAATCATTCAGCCTTCAGCGATGGGACCACAAATACTCTTTTCACCGGCGAAGTGAGACATGCTCCCCGAGCGTGGGGCGATCCGTTGAACTTTCGCGATCCTGCGATCGGATTCGAAAGTCCAACCGGTTTCGGCAGCGTCTGGTTGGGAGGGTATGTCCAATTCGCACTCGCAGACGGCTCCGTCAGAGTGCTCAGTGCAGACACCGACCCGGCAGTTCTGAAAGCACTCAGCACACCCAGCGGCGGTGAAGTTACTGACGACTTCTAGTTTTGAGGATCACGCCAGCGCGGGAACCCTTTAACATCAGCGCCGTTCGATGATTCATTCGCAATGAATCTGAACCTCGCACTCACTTCTGCATTGCTGCAAACCGGAGAGATTCTTATCGTCTCTGATTGGTATTCATTCCACAGGGATTTCAGAGATGTCGCAGTTGCCGATCTTGAGTGAAGAAGACGTTCGAACATGGTTTGAGGAGCAAATTCCGCAGGCGGAGTTTGCCGGGAAGAAGATTCTGCTCGTTGTTCCTGATCAAACGCGAACGGCACCGATGCCGCTGCTGTTTGAGTCTTTATTCAAACGTTTAAGTCCGGTCGCAGCGAAAATTGATGTCATCTTCGCTCTGGGAACGCATCCCCCGATTTCCGAAGAACTGATGTGCCAACTGCTCGGCATTGACGAACAGAGCCGCAATACGACATACGCCGATGTCGAATTGATCAACCATGAATGGGACAACCCTGACGCTCTGACCACGATTGGAACATTAACAACCGCCGATACCGAGAGAATCTCCAGCGGGCTACTCTCGCAGGAAGTCCCGATTCAGATCAACAAACGGGTCCACGATTACGATCTCCTGCTCGTCATGGGGCCGGTTTTTCCGCACGAAGTCGTCGGGTTTTCCGGTGGGAACAAGTATTTCTTCCCAGGGATTGCCGGTCCGAAACTGTTGAATTTCTTCCACTGGCTCGGAGCACTCATTACGAACGTCGGCATTATTGGCGTCAAAGGGACTCCCGTTCGCGAAGTCGTTGATCTTGCGGCGAAGTCTGTGCCTGTTGAGCGAAAAGCGATTACGTTTGTCGTCGCTTCAAACGGCACGACCGATCTGCATGGAATCTTTTATGGGACTCCGGAAAATGCCTGGGCTGAGGCTGCCGACCTTTCCGGGCAAACGCACATCAAGCGGATGGACAAAAGCTTCCACACGGTTCTTTCCTGTTCGCCGCCAATGTATGACGAGCTTTGGACTGCCGGGAAATGCATGTATAAGCTCGAACCCGTTGTTGCCGATGGTGGTGAGCTAATCATTTACGCGCCGCACCTCTCCGAGATTTCCGTCACACACTGGGAGACGATAGAGCAAATCGGCTACCACTGCCGGGATTACTTCACCGAGCAATGGGACAAGTTCAAGCATTTCCCCTGGGGCGTGCTGGGACATTCAACGCACGTACGCGGTGCGGGGACTTATGAGAACGGCGTCGAGAAGTGCAGAGTGAAAGTGACGCTGGCATCGCAAGTACCAAAGGAAGTCTGCGAAAGCATCAACCTCGGCTACCGCGATCCAGCGAGCATCAATATCGAAGACTACGCGAACCGAGAAGACGAAGGTGTCCTACTGGTCCGAAAAGCGGGCGAACAACTGTACCGGCTCAAGGAGTGATCGTAGGGTGCGTGAAGCAAGCCGCTGAATGATGGTGGGTTTCGTATGTGTACGAAACGATGAATGACCAGCACGACTTTTCAACCTGACTTGCGAAACTCACCAACTCCAGGGCATGCATACTGCACCCTCCCTACCTGCTAAGAAACTGAAAATTACAGACAAAAACAAGCAAGCAAAGTTGTTATGAAAAAACGGAGTAAGAAATCGCCTGCCAAGGTACAAGTTGAACAGGAGACGCAACGAATCGGCAAGGAGATTTGGGATCATCTCGACCGTCGCAAGCCGACGCTGTTCGAGCGTCGCTGGTGGCTGGATCATATTCTCGAATGGGCGATGCAAGACGAGTCGATCAAGGTGCAAATGTTTCGCTTTGTCGATGTGCTGCCGATGCTCAAGTCGAGTGGAACAGTCACGACCCACTTACAAGAGTACTTCGAAGAAGTCCGCACGCATCTTCCGGTCGCGGCGAGAATGGGACTCGATGTCGCGCAGCCTGACACGCTTCTCGGAAAAGCACTTGCTGTCAATGCGCGTACAAACACTCGTAAGATGGCGGAACGTTTCATCGCTGGAACGAAACCAGGCGAAGTCTTTCGCAGTGTGCAAAAACTCCGTGACAAAGGCGTGGCGTTTAGTCTCGATTTATTGGGGGAAGCGGTCATTAGCGATGTCGAAGCTGAGGTGTATCAGCAGGCGTATCTCGATCTCATCGAAAGTCTGGCACCGAAAGTGAATGCATGGCCGGAAGATCCTGTTCTTGATCGCGACCACACTGGCTGGATTCCGAAGTGTCAAGTTTCAATCAAGCTCTCCGCTCTAGTGAGTCATTTCAAACCGATTGACGCCGAGCGAACTTCCAAACTTGTGAAGGAAAAACTCCGCCCGATCTTTCAACTCGCACGTGAAAACGACGCGTACGTTCACGTCGATATGGAGCACTATGAATACAAAAATCTGACGCTGCAAATTTTCCAGGAAGTTTGTATGGAGAAAGAATTCCGGGACTGGCCCGACTGCGGCATTGTCATTCAAGCTTACCTGCCAGACGCAGGTGACGATCTCAAGGCACTTTTGAAATGGGTTAAGAAACGCAAAACTCCGGTTGGAGTTCGTCTCGTCAAAGGAGCATACTGGGACTACGAAACGATCCAGTCCGAATACCGCGGCTGGCCCTGTCCGGTCTTCACAGAGAAATGGGAATCAGACGCGAATTTCGAAGAACAGACGCAGTTTCTGATGAAGAATCATGAGCATCTGCGGCCTGCGATTGCTTCGCACAATTTGCGCAGTCTTGCCAACGCGATGGCCTGGGCCGAGGAATTCAAGCTTCCAAAAAGTGCCTGGGAAATCCAGATGCTGTACGGCATGGCGGAAGAGCAGCAGCACCTCTTCAGCGAGCTCGGCTACCGCGTTCGCGTGTACGCCCCCTTCGGCGAACTCCTGCCCGGCATGTCCTACCTCGTCCGCCGCCTCCTCGAAAATACCTCCAACGAATCCTTCCTGCGAAGTGCCTACGACCAGGAAGCGAGCATCGAAGAATTGTTGCGTTCTCCCAAGGAGATAGCAAAACTCGTAGAGAAAACGGGAGTGACAGCGTAAGTCACGTTCACAGGTTGATTCCTATTCATTTAACGAAATCTATTTGTAAATAATTTGCCAACAATTTCGCTGCTTTCTTTCCAACTGTCACAACCTTTCGTCATTGATCTACATTCAACTTACAGTTTGAACCACATCGAATCATGAACACTGAACAAAAACTCCTCGCGCGCAGCGAGTCGAAATGCGAAATGTGTGGCGCGACTGAAACATTGAGCACCTTCGAAGTGCCACCTGATTCTGATGGAAGTGCTGAGAAATCAGTTTTACTCTGTGAAACTTGTCGCACACAAATTAAAGACTCACGCAAAATTGATGCACATCACTGGCGTTGCCTGAATGAAAGTATGTGGAGTCAAGTGCCGGCGGTACAGGTGCTGGCGTGGCGGATGCTGCATCAACTCTCCGCTGAAAGTTGGTCGCGTGAACTTCTGGAGATGCTTTACCTGGAAGAAGAAACTCTCGCCTGGGCACAGGCAACAGGCGTCAGTTCTAGCGATGAAGGAGAGCAGACGATTCACTTCGACAGCAACGGCGCACCGCTGGCAACCGGAGATACGGTCACTCTTACCAAAGACCTCAACGTCAAAGGCGCCAACTTCACCGCCAAGCGAGGCACTGCCGTTCGTGGAATTTCAGTCGTTCCCAACACCCCGGAACAAATCGAAGGCCGCGTCAACGGTCAACACATCGTCATCCTCACAAAGTTCGTGAAGAAATCGAATTGAGTGTTGCGGAATGTGAAAAACGGATGAGTGTCACGAATGCGGACCGCTCGTTCAATGGTCCGCACAGCGGACCCTACTTGGCTGTGGAAGTTTTGAGTTACCTGGCTATTCGTGCGAACTTCACAGAACTCTTGTATGTCACTACTCATGTGATGTCCGAATTCAATGTTGGTTCGACATCTTAAATCGCCCGTAAGGACTTTTACTCTCATTTCCAGAACGAGAATTTTCATGTTTTGCTGCCCCCATCTTCACTGCTTATGAAGGGATTGTGTGACTGCTGATTTCACTGACTGAGTCAACTGGCATCATCACTTTTTGATCCCGGTTTGTTCTTCTATTTCAGGTGAAATTATGAATCACACTCAAAGTACGCGCAAACATTTTGTCAAAAGGCGCATTGATCAGGCAATCCACGATGCATTAAAGATCGCACTCAAACGCGGCGTCGAAAAGACATTCCAACTATTGTTGGGAGCGGTTTATTTACGTTCGAATTTGCTGCGATCTGAACCACCAACAGGTCGCGTCTTATGGCCTGATTGTGACATCATTTTTCGTGGTCTGTTAGCAGTTGCAGCATACCGCAAGCATTGGGTACGCGAGTTGTATGATTGGAGACCGGGTGATGGAAGCCGCTACCAGCAATCTCGATCCTTGATTCTTCACTTGCTGGCAACTCATCCAGTTCCAGAGTTTCTGACGAAGGTCTGGTTCGAAGAAATGTCGGCTCAGACTCAGAAGCATCAAAAGCTCTTTCGCCATGTTGCACTGGGAAACAACATTCGTGGTGCCAATCTTCCAATCGATTTCACGAAACTCATGGCGCAGCAGTTCGCGATGGTGCCGCATCAACTCAGTGTTGATCAAGCGATTCGGTGGTGCCAGGTGCGTGGCCTGGGAGGCGATATCTCTTTAGCAAATTCACTCGTGAAAACTCAGCTGGGAGCATCATTTCGAGATGAAAGATACTGGCAGACAGTCATTTTATTTCTTGTTCAACATTCCCAATTGAACCTGAAATTGGTCGAGCCAATCGTTGAGTATCTTGACCTCAATCGAAACTCACACTTTCGTGATGCTTCTAAAGATCGCCGCAGATGTCAATTCAATCGACTCTTGAATGATGTTCAGAAGTGGTTGGCAGCCAAAGAGCGAAAAGAGGCTTCGACATTGAGTTGGAAAGGTCTCAATATCGGAAGTTTTCGATTTCACGAGTCTCCAGATACTGTGTGGGAGTGGAAATCCTGGACCATCCACGAACTGTTGAGTCGGCAGGAGTTGGTTGAAGAAGGGCTGGAATTGAAACATTGTGTTGCGACCTATGCGAACTCATGTGCGCGAGGGAGAACGTCAATCTGGTCGTTACGCTGCCACGGAACTTTGAGCACTCACCGCGTGTTGACTATTGAAGTGAATCCGCAGGAGAAACAAATTGTCACCGCATTGGGAAACTGTAACTCCAGACCCAAACCAGAAGCTCGAAAAATTATGGCAACCTGGGCGAGTCAACAACACTTGACCATAGCACGTTGGGTGAGGTGAGTCGAACGCGCTACCAACGGGCAATGCTTCAGGTGACAGTCTGCGTTGCACAAAACAAGATTGCAAAAAACAGATGCGAATCTCAATCTCGGTCGCGGGCGGAATCGAGTTTATTGAGGAGTCTGTTGTAGTTTTTCAGGCACTCTTCGAGCATCGGGCGAAGCTGAGTCATTTCTTTATGGTGATCGGCCGCCAGTTCGGTCAGGGGCTTGAGCCATTCCTGCATGAGATTGAACTGTGATTCCAGAACGCCATAGACCGTTTTCGGGAGGCGGTTGACGATGGTGATGCGGTCGGAGGATTTCGCGGTTTCGTCTGCACCTTCATGCACCACTTGCGGCCCCTGTGGAGCAGGCGGGACTGCGGGAGTTTCAGAAACAGGAGGCGGTGTGAGCGGAAGAATTTCCGGCCAACTCATTTCAATTGGTGGGACGCTGACGTTGACGGGACGGTTCGACAACTGTGCGATTTGCTCCAGTCCTTCGGCGAGTTGCAGTGCCATGCTGCGGAGTTCTTCTCGCAGAATATCCTGTTCTGAAGTGTCAACGTTTTCTGTTGGATCAGCTTCTGCTGGTGGTGCGGCCAGCGATGTTGCTCCTTCGCTGACGGCCTTGCGGATCGCATCGAGACCATCGTTGAATGTCGAAAGGGTCGCAATCACCTGACCGACTTTGTCGTCGGCACCGATGCCGCGCATCTTCACGTTTTGCTTGAACGTCCGTTTGATATCGTTCCAGCGTTCCTGTTCCTCTGCGGTGAATGAGCTGGTCAATTCTTTGAACTTGAGCAGATTAGCTTCAGTCCCAGAGGTTAGCGTTTGGGCATCGTTCTGGTAGCTGCTTTGAATGAGTGTTTCGACTTCGTCGTCGTTCATCACCGGCATCACTTTCTCGGCAATGCGGTTCATGTTTCGATATGAACCTTGAAGTAGAAACGGCGGCTCGGTCCGGTAGTCATCGTGCTGAGCGGCGGAGGTGATGTACTCTTGGTTAACACGTAAGACGACATCGCGAACCCGCATCAGCTTCATCATCGTGTCGACGAATTCGTTCAGTTCTTCCATCGAGTAGTTGGCTTCGAAGTCGATCCCTTCCGATGGAGTCGCATCGCCACGTAGAGTTCTCTCAGCCATTTTGATAACGGCGTAAACGTCTTTCTGTGACCGGCTCGCGAGCTTGCCGAGGACGGGATTCGACGTGAGTGCGTTTTCGATGTAACTCATTTCGAAAGCATCCGCAGTATCGCCGATAATTTCGCCAAGGTTGTAGATGTCGGCACGATTGCTGAGCATGTCTGGGATACGAAATTTCTCGCCACTTTCCGTATATGGATTCCCTGCCATGACGACGGCGACTTTCTTTCCACGAAAGTCGTACGTTTGTGTTTTGCCTTTGTAGACACCTTCAATCTTCCGTTGTGCATCACATAAACTGATGAACTTCTGGAGGAACTCGGTGTTGCAGTGCTGGATGTCGTCGAGATAAATCAACACGTTATCGCCCATCTCGAACGAGAGATTCAGCTTTTCGATTTCCTCACGAGCGCCTGCATTCGGAGCCGCTGCTGGGTCGAGCGAAGTCACATCATGTCCGAGGGCAGGGCCGTTGATTTTCATGAAGATGATGCCGAGCCGGTTGGCGATGTACTCCATGAGTGTCGTCTTCCCGTAACCGGGAGGCGAAATGAGCAGCAGCAAGCCCTGGCGGTCAGTTCGTTTTCCTTCGCCGGTTGTGCCGATTTGTTTCGCGAGATTATCTCCGATCAGCGGCAAGTAGACTTGATCAATCAACTGGTTGCGGACGAATGATGTCAACACGCGCGGCTGGAATTCAGCGAGTTTCATTCCGTCCCGTTTTTCATCGACGAGATGAGTCTTGAGTTCGTGATAGCGATTGAAGCGTTGGACGGTCTCTCGTTCAAAGAGATTGAGCCGATCCAGGAATGCATTGAACCGCAGAGAATAAATACCTTTTTCAAGAACCGCATGTGTGCCGATCATGCCGGTCAATTCATGCTCCATTTGAGCGGCAACAATCGCGCGTTCATCAAGGTGACCGTCCATGATGACTTCGGCGACTTCATCTCGATAGTCGAAGAGTTCTTGTCCATCTTTGTGATTAAGAAGAAAAGCAGTCGTCCAGTCCCGAGCGAGCTCGAACGAAGCGAGCGTGTCACGCTTCACAGCTTTCATGGCGGTTGTAAATTGTGCTTCCGCTTCAAGCCGATTTAAGTGTTCATGGAATTCCCGAAACAGATTCGCGGCTGTTTGAGAGACGACGAATTGATCACCCCGAACCTGTCGAGTGTCGTCGATCAGTTCCTGGAAAAGGTACTCCGCCGCTTCAGCAACGAGAGCTTGATCCGTACTCGATGTATTTAAGGAATTGAACAGTTGCGATTCGTCAGCAAACTCTTGAATCATGACACGCAGATCGGCGATGTATTCCGCTTGTTGCTCAGTTCCAGGGAAGAGTTTTGCGATTGTTCCAAATCCATCGAGAACCTGACCGGTCAGTTTTTTTGTTTTTGGATCACCAAAGTTCCACCAAAACAGATTCGCCAGCGCTCGGCTGCGTGAAGAGTACCGCAGCAACCCGCAGGCGTGATCGACATCTAACACAGCTCGAAGAATTTTCGCTGCGTCGTGATCGTGAACACCTTTCGAGTAGCCTTCGCGGTATCGCGGCCCCATGAACTTCTGAACTTCGGCGAGCAAGTTTTCGTTGGTGAGTGATTGTAACGAAGGTTGCGCGTCGCTCGATTCGGCGAACGGGTTCCATTCGCCGCCACGGAATGCCAGCAGCATCTTGTAGGCGAGGTATTCCGCACGGAAGACGTCGTTATTTTCGCTGACGACTTCCATCGACCAAACATCCTCGGTCGCGTGCAGTTCGTCGCTGTCGATGATCTCGTAAAATTCAGTTCCGGTCAGATGGTAATTGAGTTCCCCGTCGCGAAGAACCGTTGTGAGGTCGAGAACCTGTGTGTTGACCGAGAAGCGGTGGTTGCCGAACCGGATGACGTTGTCGCCATCTTCGTACAGTTCCTTTTTGTCCTTGAGTTGCCGAACGGCGTCTTCGCGAATCGTTTTCAGCCGCGACTGAATGTCATCGACCTTGACTGAATCTCCGAGTTCTTCAAGGTTGCCAATGATGCTGCGAACCTTGTCGATCATCAGGTCCGAGGCGAAGTAGCCGTGGATGTCGGTGATTTCCTGGAACGATTCGACGCGGTTTTTGACGCCCTTTAAAATTCGGTCGGCAGCATCGGCAAGAGCATTCGCTCGCTTGTTTCGCTTCTCGACGAGTTGCATCCGTCGTGACTCGAACGCGCCGGCGACCTCTTCTCGCTTCTCGGCAAGTTGTACGATGAACTCATCAAATTCGGCGAACTTACCTTCGAGTTCTTCGAGTTGCACCATCAGTTTGGTGAGGTACTCTTCGCACTTCTCGGGGGAATCGCAGACATCGAGATAGTTGACGACCGACTGGTTCATCAACTTGAGTTGGCTCGAAAACTCTGCGGAGCCTTCAACTTCTGCAAGCTCTTGAATCTTCCGTTTCAGCGATGCTCGCGCGGCATTCACATGCGAGAAGATCGCGGAGATGTTGTCGATAATCGTCGTTCGTTGTGTCGCATCGTCAATTTTGAGGTTACTGACAATCTCGATCAGCATTTCGAGTTCGTGCGCAGACTCCGCGATTTTCTCATCGACCTGTTGCGCGTCCGCGACTTTCGTCAGATGCTCGACGCCTGACTGTTCCTGGGCGATAGCGTCGGCGTACGGCTGGAGGGAGTCTTCTCGCAACAGGAACTCAACGCAGCGGTGCGAGAGACGGTCCGCTTCTTCCGCGATTTCGGTTTCCAGTTTCTCGATCAGTTCCAGATCGGCGTAACGTAAATCGCGCAGGCCGATGATCTCACCGCGAACACGACGCAGTCCGGCTAATGACTTTACGAAGTCGTCGATCCCAGCAAAGCTGCGGCGCCCAACTTGATTCAGGAGTTCTCGCGTTTCGCTGGCGATCTTTTGTGTTTGCTCGCGTGTGTTCTGCCGAACGCGGACGACTTTTTCAAATTCATCAACCGCAGAGACAGCAGCGGCTTTGATTTGTTGTAGTGGCTCGCCGAGATTGGAAGAGTCTTCGTGATTGATCCAGAAGTAGCTGTCGAGGGCATCTGTCGCTTCTTTGACGAGGTCAACATACAGCCCGGCGTAGCTGTCTTCTTTTTCGATCAAATTCAAAATGCCGTGGCACTCTGCCATGCCTCGCACGATGTCTCGATTCCCGATCTTAAAAAGATACGAGTCGGTATTCTCGTGAGTCTGATAATCTTCACCGACGAACGGAGTCTGCCAAACCTGGACTGCATGGTGCTTCTGCGGTGTCTCCTGAGCCTTGAACAGAACCGCTTCCCCTCCCCGGAACATCGTGAATCCGTGGCAGATGATCGGCGTGTCGACTGTTTGCTCGATGACGTTGTAACCGAGCAGGACGTACACGCCCTGCTGAGGTTGATAGAAGACGAAGAGGGTGTCTTCGCCGTTTGGTGATGCAATTCGCCGCTCGAAAACAAGTCCTTGAATACTTGTTTCAAAGGACTTCTGTTCGCCGCTTTGAAGGTAGTAGCCATTTGAGAAAATCAGGCCGTGATCGTCCGGCAGCAGCACACACGCATCGGCGATGGCATCGACGCGGCTGGCTGTTTGAATCTTCTCGTTGAAGACAATGTACCGCCATGTTTTTTCTTGGTACGGTCTAATCTTCAGCAAGATCGTGTGACCGACGAAGGCATAAAAGATGTCGGCATCGTCGAGCGTCTGGTCGACATCATCGACCGGCTCGGCGTAGATCCCTTCGCCGGACTCTGTGTTGTTCTCGACCTTGATGGTCAGGTCGCCGCCGACAGTCTCGACAAAAATTCGATCATCAATCGAGATATGCGGATGCTCGCCATGCCGCTGCATGTCGCGCGTCGTCTTCTTCCACTCAAATTCATGTTGAGCAGGGTATTGAACTTCGTGATCGCTGCGGTTGTCGAGATAACGCAGCGAGTTTTCTTCGATCAGCCATTTGAAGGACTTAATGTCGCGAGCGCTTCTGCCGACCTGAAAGACCATGTAGAGATAGACACCGCGCACGAAGAACTTGGAGAACGTGGCGTTTTTGTAATAGCGGTAGATGTCATGGAAGTCTTTTTCGAATGCGGCATCGTTAATTAAATCGACAGACTGGGAGCTAAACGCCTTCGTTTCATCGTCAAATGAATAGACAGCAAAAACGTCGGCAATGTTGCGCTCTGTTTTGAGTCCAAACTGAACGTTGTAACCAAACAGAAACCGGTTCCCAACAGAGACCATATCCCGCGGAACGCAGTTGTGTTCCGTTGTTATGCGTTCAGTGGTGAGCAGCTTCAAGTCAATTGACCCGAAGACTTCCTTACGGTTCTCATTGAGTCGATTCAACCGCGTCCGCAACTCTTCTCCATGCGCACGCAACCGATTCCGGAGGATCTCGTAAGTCCCGGATTCAAGCTGCGTGGCGGCTTCAGGTTGTGATTCGGTTTCGGGCATGTTTGCTCGATATATTTTAAACGCAGATTTGTACGAAGACAGTGAATACTCGTTAGCGTTTGAAGAGTCTAGCGTCGCACTGAAGGTGCGACGCTAGAGAGCTTCGAAATGATGCGTGAGCGTACTTACGACGCACCGTCTTCGCTGGCGAGGACTCCGAGGCCGAGGGTGGCGACTTTTCGGTCCATGAGGCCAGCGTTTTTGAAGTACTTCTGCAATTTCTTCACACCCGAAGTGGTCTTGTCGTTATCGGATTCCATGAGCATTTTCCCGAGCACGGCGGAGACGGTGAGGTCTTTGACGTCTTCGAGTGAAATTCCGAATTGACGTGTGAACGTCAACAGGTTTTCCTTGAAATCGTCGCCGCCATTGCCGTCGAAGAAGGTCTCTTTGACGTCGGTGAGTACTTCTGAGTTGTTGACGTAGCGGTCAACCGATTTCCCGGCTTTGATCGAGCCGACGATCTTGTCGAAGAACTCTGTTTCGCCGCCGACGATATCGATGCGGGCGGTTTCGAGTGCTTT
>DAOUPA010000509.1 GCA_030626405.1 Planctomicrobium sp. | reverse complement strand
GTCTCGAAGGAATCTTACGAACAGTCTTAAACCAATACGACTCACTGATTCTTCCACTCAGTCGATGGTTGGAGGATCACGGCGTTTGTTTTCAGATGGAGACGCAAGTTGTTGGACTCGACTTTGAACACGCTGATGGAAGCTCAACCGTTCGGCGATTACGTTGTGTCACATCGACAGGGCTAAGCGAGATTGACGTTGCTCAGGAGGATCGCGTCTTTGTGACTCTCGGTTCAATGACTGAAGGATCGAACCTGGGGACGATGGAGATGGCACCGATACGGCAGGAAGACGCAACCGGAGCATGGGCACTCTGGAATGATATCGCTCAAGAGTCCACTCACTTCGGACAACCCAGCATTTTTTGCACAAACGTTGATAAGACAAACTGGGTATCGTTCACAGTTACGTTGCAAAACCATGGATTCTTTGAGTTCATGAAGACGTTTACTGAAAATGCCGCAGGGACCGGTGGGATCGTGACTTTTCAGGATTCAAACTGGTGCATGTCCGTGGTCCTCGCGCATCAGCCGCATTTCATCAATCAGCCGAAGGACATTGATGTCTTCTGGGGCTATGGCCTTTTCTCTGAACGTGAAGGCAACATCGTCATAAAAACGATGTCTGAATGCAGTGGAGCTGAAATTCTTGAAGAGTTGGCCTCTCATTTGCCTCTGGGGCAGCATGCTGAGGAGTTCTTTCTGGATGCCAATTGTATCCCGTGCATGATGCCGTTCATAACGAGTCAATTTATGCCACGTCGATCAGGTGACAGGCCGAATGTTGTTCCAGATGGAGCTACGAACTTTGCATTTCTCGGGCAGTATTGCGAATTGCCTGAGGAGACTGTGTTCACGGTTGAGTTCTCGATTCGAACCGCACAACGGGCTGTCTATAGGCTCCTCAATCTCGACAAGGAAGAGACGCCGATGTATCACGGACACAACGATCCAATCGTGATGAGTAGTGCTCTGTGGGCACTGCTCAATAACGGATGAGAGTCCGAAAGCGATCAAGCCAGAGGGAGGAATTTGATAGTGCCCGCGGGTATCTTCGGCGAGTTTTACGACCGTTGTTCGGTCGGGGATTGTCTCCGGCAACTCTTGCTCGTGGGACCGCCGCCTCGGACGGAGCAGCGAGTTTATCGGAGCCGGAGCGGTCAGCCTCGGAGAGATCGACCCCGACCAAGATGTTCCTGAACCGTTCCATTGTCACTCTCCTCGAATAAAGTCGTGTTGTCAGTTTGTTAGCTCGTCACAGAGTTCTTGTTGCGAGAGGCCCACGACCACTTGTGCAGTTCGATGGCCGGAACAACCATCACGGCAAGTGCAGCAACGACTAGCCATGTCAGGAGCGAGACCGGGCTCGTATCCAAGACATTCTGCATGAATGGGATGTTCATCACGGCCACATGAATCAGTAACGCCGCCAATGCGCCGGCCAGAAGAATCGGGCTACGCAGCGGAGAGAGTTTGAAAGCAGATTGCGTCTCCGACCGGCAGTTGCCGATGTGGAAATTCTCGAAGAGCACCATCAGCAGTAACAGCACGTTGCGGGCTTCTGGTACTTCCCATCCATTTGCGATCATCCAGTAAAATGCTCCAAAGCCGATGAACCCTACGACGAGTGCCGCCACGATGGTTCGTTCGATCATCAACGGGTTGAAAATGCGTTCTCGTCGAGGGCGAGGCTTTCTGTTGAGAACACCCCCTTCGCCCGGTTCGAACGCCAGAGCCACATCTTGAATTCCGTTGGTGACAAGATTCAACCAAAGGATTTGGACGGGAAGAAGAGGAAGCGGAACTCCTGTGGCGACCGCTAAACCCATCAAAACGAGTTCCGCTGCTCCAGTTGAGATCAGCAGGTAAATGACCTTCCGAATATTGTCGTAGGCGACACGTCCCTCTTCAATGCCAGCGATAATTGTGGCAAAGTTGTCATCGCTGATGACCAGATCCGCCGCCTCCCGAGCAACATCGGTGCCCGCCTTTCCCATTGCCACGCCGATGTTCGCTATCCGCAGGGCCGGTGCATCGTTCACACCATCACCGGTGACAGCCACGAAATTCCCGGCCTGCTGTGCGGCTTCGACTATTTGGAGCTTCTGACGTGGAGCAACTCTGGCAAAGACCGACACTCGCTTGACGATCTCGATCAGTTCATCGGGTGTCTTCCCCATCAACTCGGGTCCGGTCACGACTTTGCTGTCATCGTGCGTCAAATCCAAATCTCGGGCAATGGCTAACGCCGTGACTCGATGATCACCCGTGATCATCGAAACTTCAATGCCGGATTCGTGACAGGTCTGAATTGCCTCTCGCACGCCGGGCCGCAGAGGGTCGATCATCCCGAAAAACCCGAGAAACGATAGATTGGACGGTTCAGAGGGTGCGTGTGAACTCTCCACCCCTTCGTCTCCCTTCCCTTCCCCCAACGCAAGCACCCGCAATCCACGGCTGGCCATTTCTGATGCCATCGCTTCGAGCTTGAATCGATCTTCTTCATCACGACACATTGCCAAGATTCGCTCAGGGGCTCCCTTGACGAATACTCGCACGTCGCCATCGATCTCGTTGAATGTGGCGGCGAACTGATGCTCAGACTCGAACGGAATCTCGTTGATTTGCGGATGGGCGTCGAGAGTCGCTTCCCGCAGCCAACCTATCTTGTGCCCGAACGAAAGCAGAGCAATATCAACGGCATCTCCTCGCCATTCCCAATTGCCATTCCGCTGATGCAGGTCGGCTTCGTTACTCAGCACGCCTGCCCGAGCCAATGCTTCGAGTGACGGATGACTTCCCGGATCGACCGGCCTCTCACCCGCAAGCACTTGACCGCTTGGCATGAAGCCTGTTCCCGTGACGGTGAACGTCTCGTCATTCGGGAGGCTCACCTCCCGCACGGTGAGTTCGTTGACGGTCAGCGTTCCGGTCTTATCGGTGGCAATCAGCGAGCAGCTTCCCAATCCCTCGACAGCAGTGAGCTTGCGAACGACAACGCCTCGTCGAGCCATACGGGTTGTGGCAATCGCTAAGGCCACGGTCATCGCAATCGGTAAGCCTTCAGGAATTGCCGAAACTGCCAGCGCTATGACAATTAAGAACATCTCGGAAGTCGAGTAGCGACCCAGTGTCACACCGAGCAAGCCAATTATCGCCGAAATCGACAGCGTGCCAATTGCAATGATGTTCGTGAATCGTTCCATGCGTTGCAGCAACGGCGGTTTGCCACCAGTCGTACTAATGACATCGAGAGCAAGTTGCCCTACGTTGGTGGCTGTTCCAGTGGCTACGACAATTCCTTTCGACCGGCCACGAGTCACGATGGAACCAGCAAAGGACATATTTGCCCGGTCGCCAACCGGTGCATTCTCCGGTCCCTGCCAGTTCGGGTCTTTTGTAACCGGGAGAGATTCACCGGTCAGCAGTGATTCATCGATTTCGAGACCTCGTGCCGTGAGCAGTCGCAGATCAGCGGGCACTCGGTTGCCCGACTCCAACCAAATGACATCACCCGGTACGACTTCTTCGGCAGGGATTTCCCTCACTTCGCCATCTCGTTGTACGGATGCACGAATTTGCAGCAGCTTCCGCAAGGCATGGCTGCTCTGCTCGGCTTTCCATTCCTGATAACTGCCGATGATGGCGTTGATGACGAGCACGGCGGCAATGAATCCGGCATCTTTCAAGTCGCCGATAAAAACCGAAACCACCGCTGCAATCAACAAGATGTAGATGAGCGGACTGTAGAACTGCCGCAGGATAATCTGCCAGAGAGCCGGGGGTGGCTGTTCGGGGAGTCTGTTCGGCCCGTACTCCCGCAGTCGAACTTCCGCTTCGGCGTCCGATAGGCCACTGTCCTTGGCGTTCAAGGTTTCATGCAAACTCGCTAGCTCGATGGTGTGCCACGGCATGTGCTGTTGTGTGCGTTCCATTAATACCGTCCTTCCATAGCTACAATTTCCCTTTGATCAGTCGGCTTGTGACTTCGTTCTCCGACCGTCCAGTCTCCTCGATGTCACAGACGTTTTTCTGCGTCGTCTCGGCGATGGCTTGCAGCGTCTCCTGCGTGAAGGACGCCTGATGGCCTGTGACGAGGACGTTCGGAAACGCCAAGAGCCGGGCCAGCACCACCCCGCGATGATCAATCACCGCGGGGAGCTTGTATCCTTTGGCAAAATGGCGGTAGGCCCGACCGTTCCGGGCATCGGGATCACGACTGTAATCGCTGATCGCGAAGGGCTCAACATCGATGGCAACGGTCTCTGAGGAGGTCCCCAAACCGTCTGCAGTTCTTGATGAACTTGTTCCATGAAACTCTCGAATTCCGTTCTCCTCGACCGGCGGGAAAGAGTATTGGAATGCGGCAGTCGCGAGAGACGTCGTCGACCTCTCCAGTTCTCTGGCTGACAGGCCAAAGTGATCGGCCAATCATGCAGTGCTGCCCCCAAGACGACCATTATGATAGTACGTTCCGAATACACTTGGCGTCCTTGTAACTTGCAATCTGGAACAAACGCGGCACACGATACCCCACAGGCGATTTTCCATGACAAACTCCTTCCTAAAGGTCAGATTTTAGAAAGGTATAAGTTTCGAAGATCGCTCTAGTTACATAAAGAGGAAAAATGAACAACACATGCAATTTGCTGCCTTGGTCGTTGAACCTAACATTCGTCAGTTTATTTGTACCGGTCGATCATTTACAATGCGGTTACGCTGGCAGGGCTGGTTGTGCAAGCGGTGTCGACACGTTTCCGGCGCGGCGTAAATGCACATTG
>DAOUPA010000059.1 GCA_030626405.1 Planctomicrobium sp. | reverse complement strand
CGCGCGCAACAGTTCGCCGAGCAGTATCAAACGCAGCCATTTGATTCCGTGGAGAAGATGATTGATCAGGCAGGGCTGGACGCGGTCATGGTTTGCACGCCGCATCCGCTGCATCAGGAACCGACGGTCATTGCTCTCAAGGCGGGTGTGCATGTACTCGTTGAAAAGCCATTGGCGTCAACACTGGAAGCATGCGACGCAATGATTCATGCCGCCGAAGAAGGCAACGCCAAGCTGGGCGTTGTCAGTCAGCGGCGGTTGTTCGAACCGGTCCAACGCATGAAAGCTGCCATTGATGCTGGGAAAATCGGAAAGCCAGTTCTGGGAACGTTTTCGATGTTCAGTTGGCGGGATGAAGCCTACTACAAGTCCGACCCATGGAGAGGAAAATGGAAGACCGAAGGTGGCGGCGTGCTGGTGAATCAGTCACCACACCAGTTGGATTTGCTTCAATGGTTTATGGGCGAGATTGCCGAAGTCTCCGGGTATTGGGGGAATTTGAATCATCCATACATTGAAGTTGAAGACACCGCCGTGGCAAACATTCGCTTTCGAAACGGAGCCATTGGGAATATCGTCACCAGCCTCTCACAAAACCCAGGGATCTACACGAAGGTCCATGTGCATGGCTCGAACGGCGCTTCCGTCGGTGTGCAAACCGATACCGGAGCTTCATTCGTCGCAGGCGTCAGTGAAATCGCTGATCCACCACTCAATGACGTCTGGACAATCCCTGGCGAAGAACATCTCTTAAACGAATTCGAAACGGAAGACCGCCAGAGATTCGGTGAGATCAATTCGACTCAACACTACCACACACTTCAAATTCAGGACTTCCTTCAAGCCATCATCGAAGATCGAGACCCCATGCTCTCCGGCAAAGAAGGCCGCATTGTCGTCGAGATGTTCACCGCAATTTATCGGTCTAATGAAGAGCGGCGCCCGATTGAGTTTCCGTTGAGTTAGATCGGAATTTCATGAACATAGTTTGCCGTACATTTGAAGTGTACGGCTAAAGATCAACGGGTTCTCACCACGTCACTTCCACGCCGAGTTGTTCGGCTTTGGATTTGATTTCGTTGGCGATGGATTCGTGGAACGGGATGCCGTTTTGTGAGTAGTTTTGGAAGCATTGCTGGCTGCGGTCACCGGGCAGGCGGAATGGCTGGTCTTCTTCGGCAGGTGGTAAGTCGCGAATTTCTTCGAAGGCACCGGTCAGTTGTTTATTGAATCTTTCCGGGTCGGCGAAGTGTCCGATTTCGAAGACCATAAAGAAGTGTTGAGAATCTTCCGCCGATTCTGAACGTTTTTTCTTGATTGGCATCCAGCCACAAGAGAGCGGACCGGCGAGAACCGAGCAGAGCATCGACAGCCCGAAACCGAGTTCGCCACCGGCTGGTTTTAAGACTTTGGCTGTTTCGAGTGAAGTCGCTGGAGCGCCATTTTCGTCGAATGCAATTCCCGGTGGAAAAGGTAGACCGTAACGCTCCAGCAGTCGTAGCTTCCCCCACGAGTCCGCGCCGCACGCGGCGTCAAAAATTAAGGGGGATCCATCCTGAACTGGAACGCCGTAGGCAAACGCGGCATTACCGACAGCGCCAGATTTCGTTGATGGTGCGGCGACCGTTGCTCCGCCTGTACAGCTCATGCAAATTGCGAGCAGACCCTCTGCGACGGCAAGGCGAACGTAAACTGAAGCGGCTCCGAGAGTTTGACTGTTACCCAGTGCCACAATGCCGACGCCGGCAGATTTCGCTTTCGCGGTTGCCGATTCAATTGCTTTCGTCGCAGCGACGTGACCGATCGAGCGGCTGCCGTCCATGACCGTCAGTACATCTGTTTCGTGCATCACCAGGACACGCGCGCGCGGATCGATGTCACCGAGGTCCATGGAATCGATGTATTCACAAATTCGACCGCATCCGTGAGATGGAATGCCGTACAGGTCGGTCTCGATCATACGCTTCACCGCGACGGATGCATCGAACTGAAACATGCTCTTCTTCACGAGCATCTGTTCCAGGACAGGCGTCAATTGATCGACGGTGAGGCGAACTTCCTGTGAAGGATCACCTGGAAACGAAGTCGTCTGTGTCATTGTGGTTCGTGTCTGTCAAAAGAAATGATTATGTGAACGCTCGAAGAATAACCAACAGAACAGTCCTTCAACAACGCGCAGGGGAGCGGATGAGGAAGGAATCCTGTAAGATCAAATCGCAGAGACAATTCACGATTCTTTCCAATTCCTATCTAGGGTCTTTTCCGCATGGCTCGATTCTCTTTCATCTTGTTCCTGACCTTGTTCGCCAATTCGACTTTATTGCTTGCCAGCGAGAAGCCGAACATTGTCTTTTTCTTCATTGACGATATGGGGTGGGCTGACGTTGGTTTCATGGGAAGTGAATATCATGAGACGCCAAACATCGACCGGCTCGCTGCTGAATCGATGGTCTTTACGGACGCATATGCGAATGCCCCGAACTGTGCGCCTAGCCGTGCGTGCTTGATGTCTGGGAAATATTCACCTCGGCACGGGATTTACACTGTCGGTGATCCTCGACGTGGGAATCATAAGTTCCGCAAGCTGGAACCGACCGAAAACAAAACGGTTTTGGCGGACGAATTCATCACGGTAGCAGAGGCTCTGAAAACGAATGGTTATACAACTGCCGCAATGGGAAAGTGGCACCTCGGAGCCGATCCGACGACACAAGGTTTTGACGTGAACATCGCCGGAAAAGAATGGGGCAGTCCGAGCGGCGGGGGCTATCACAGCCCTTACAAGTACCCGAACCTGGTGAACAAAAAGAAAGGAGAGTACCTCACGGATCGTCTCACTGATGAAGCCTGCAAGTTCATCGAGCAGAATCAATCGGAGCCGTTCTTTCTCTACCTTTCGCACTATGCTGTTCATACTCCGATTCAGGCAAAGGAGTCCCTCACGAAAAAATATCTTGCCAAGCCAACGTCAGAGCATCATAAAAATGCCAAGTACGCTGCGATGGTGCAGAGTGTCGACGAAAGCGTCGGCAAAGTTCTGAAGAAACTGGAGGAGTTGAAACTGTCGGAGAATACGATTGTCGTATTCACGTCTGATAATGGAGGACATAGTGGAGCAACATCCAACTACCCGCTACGTGGTGCGAAAGGAATGCTCTACGAAGGTGGGATTCGTGAACCTTTCATTTGCCGGTGGCCTGGGGTGACGAAAGCTGGATCGAAGTGTGGCGAACCGATCATTGGGATCGATTTGTATCCAACTTTTTTGGAGATGACGAACACGGCGACGCCAGAGAGGTACGAACTCGATGGTCAGAGCATTGTGCCGCTTTTGAAAGATGCAACAGCGTCTTTGGACCGATACGCAATCTACTGGCACTTCCCATGTTATCTACAGGGCAAAGGCGATCCGCACGGCGGACCGTTTCGCACAACTCCTGCCGGAGCGATTCGAAAAGGGGACTGGAAGTTGATCGAATGGTTCGAAACCGGACGCAAGGAACTCTACAACTTGAAAAGCGATATCGGCGAAACGATAAATCTTCTGGAGAAGCACCCAGATGTTGCGAAGGATCTTTACGCAACCATGAAAGCGTGGAGAGCAGCGGTCAAAGCTCCGATTCCCGCAATACCGAATCCGAAATATGAACCATAGAGTTCAGGAAATTCTCAATTGTCAGCCTGGTTCCATGCGTTCGACGGTTGATCGCTGATCGTCCATGAACAGTTCTATTTCGTATTGAACGCAATTGTCCTGACCAGTCTCGTCTTTGATGAGGACGCCGCAAAACGATTGAAGTCCTGCCGTCAATTGAAGGTGAAGATCTTGAACGGCAGAACGACTTTGGATGTAAGGTTGCGCTGTGTTATCGATTTTCGAGCCTTCATACTGAACACTTTTGGAATACAATCGAATCAACCTTCGTGCAAGTTTTCTCCGGATTTCTGATATATTCCGTGTTTTCTGACCATTCGGGCGAAACGCCAGAAACGCAATCGGGCCATTGATCTCCGTTAGATTGATTCCTTCATGTGATACTTTTAGTTTGTGACAGAACTGCCCTTGTTCATCGGTGGATTGAATTGAAGGGAAGAAACGAACGCCTGTCTGTTCGGACCACAGGCAGAATTCAACCTGTCCAGGCAATGAGTTTCTCGCGACAATTTTCACGAATCGTCGACCGTAGTCTGTGCTTGCTTCGGTTTTGTTCGCCACGACATTTGGACGAAATCGATGGTCATTCCTTAAAAAAACATTCCTTTGGTGCTCAATGCAAACGGAAAAAATCCCCGTCAGGAAGATCGCAACTCCCATTGAAATCACAGAGAAAGCCATTCGACGATCCGTTGTTGCTTCTATGGAGTTTCGAAATGCTGTTGTGTTGTGATGACGGGACTCAGGAGAGATATTGATTGACTTTAAGGCGATTTTTTTGAGTTCTTTATTAACGTTTGAGTCCTGAAGCTCTTCGCGTGCTTTTTCCCACAAGCGAATGACCGAATTGTTTGTTGTCGGTGTTTGAGTGATTGGAGGCTTTCCCAGGAGTAGCGCAAAGAGAATTGCCCCCAATCCAAACACGTCGGTTCTTTGGCTGTAGCGGTCGGCATCGCCTGAATATTGTTCGGGAGCCATATAGGCAATCGTTCCTCCTACGAGAGTTCCTGTGTTCTCGGCGGTTTCCACCATGGACCATGCAGTGCCTAAGTCGATTAATTTACAGCGACCGTTCGAGGCAACCATGACATTTTCTGGCTTCAAGTCGAGATGCAGGATTTGATGTGCATGAATCGCTTCAACGGCATTAACAACATCCAGAATGATGAGTCGAATTCTTCGGACAGAAAGAGTTTGAGATTGTATATAGTCCTTGAGAGTGCAACCTTCGACATACTCAGTGACCAAAAAAGGATGACCAGCATGTAACCCTGAATCGTAGACTTGGGCAAGTCGGGGATGGTTGACCTTCGCCAGAAGCTCCCCTTCACTGAGAATCATTTCTGCCGCTGCGATATTCTCGTCAATAGAAAAATGCGCAAGTTTCACAGCGACAAGCCGATTGAGTTGAATATCTTCTGCGAGGTAAACGCATGCCTGCCCGCCGGAACTGAGACATTGACAGATTCGGTACTTCGAGACCAAGGTCCCGTTCGGTAGTGATGTCTTATGAAATTCACAATCTTCAAGTCCAGAACGCAATTGACAGGTGTTTGAAATGGATTCATTTGTAGCGCATTCAGAGTTTGCTGGTGTCGTTGTGTATACCTCCCAATAGCGATGGACATCATCCAGTGACGATTGCAGACGTTTGAAACGATGTCGGCAATCCTCGCAAAATTGGACGTGTGTATCGAGTTCAGTAGGAGAACAGTCACGCTGGGTCTCAACCAGAGTCCACAATTCTTCCTCACTAAGACAAGACTGTTTCGACACCATAGATGTTTCTTTTCAACTGCAGGGATAGTTTGCGAATTCGGGCCATCGTTCGCGAGCAGTTGACGAAAACTGCGTTTTCAGTCAGCCCCAACTCCTCCGCAACGAATGCTGCACTTCGTTTTTGAAGGACATGTTGGTCAAAGCACATCCACGTTTTTTCCTTGGAGAGTTGCTGCACCCGTTGAAGTACACTTTGAAAGATCTCACGGTTCAATTCTTCTTCCCAGTGATCGACAGAATCAAGAACATCTGGAATGAGGGCAGGGCTTTCAATGTTCCCAGCATGTCGAGAAGACTTCCGCCAGCGGTCCCTGATTTTGTTCATAGTGATTTGGGAAATATAGCTGCGAAAACGGCCCTTCCTGGAATCTTTTGTGAATCGCTGGAGCGTGTGAATCATCTGCAAAAGCACTTCCTGTTGGATGTCATCGACATCCTCTTCGCGAACCCCGTGCCGTCTCGCAATTTGAGAAATGACCGGTGAGTAAATTGCGACAAACTCTTCCCAACTCCCGGTATCGGAGAGATTCCGCAGTTGAAAAAGCAGTGAAATTCTGGTGTTCGCCATCTTTCCATGCGGTGTTAAATAAAAACTACAGTTTGAAAAACTGAATGATTAACCTGAGTACGTTCGTCGATCTAGTACCTTTCACTGTCTCTCAGACATCAACAGAAGAACTGATATTTAATTGAGTTCGCCCGATACAAACTACCAAGTTTACATAGTCTAAAGATGTACCCTGAATCCCAGAGAAGCAAACCGTTCTTGAGAGCCTCTCACATAGATATTGAAAAACGTCACTCTGATTTGCTCTGCGGAAACTTGCGCGAAGAATCGCATCGTAGCGGGAACGTAAGTGCCGTAAGCTGGGAAAGAAAGTTGCGTGGGAACCAAAAGGCATTGTGCAATAGCGCGCAGAGCGACCTTCACACAACGACCTGAAGACGCTTGTTGTGCAGAATCCCCCTGAGAAGAACTGTCTGACGCGACAGAGATGTCAAGCAACCAGTGGCTTACTCAACCCGAATGATCTGGTGATCCTCGTAAAGTCGTCCGTGTCGATCTTTGGCAGAGACCGTAATGCGATGAGTTCCGACTGGAATATTTTCAGGTAATGTTACTTTCCACAAGTGAGTGGAAGGTCTCGCGTTGGGAAGTTTTCTCCACATCGGTTTTGCGGCCAACGACAAGTTTTCCTTCTCAGCGGTACGTACAAACTTAGGATCTTTTTCACGAACGTGAGCCATTTCAATTGGTCCTGAATCTGCAACGCTGAGTGTCACTTTACTATGTTGGTCCCCGTTGAAGACATTTGCATAGATGAATGTCTTTTCTGCATTTTCCTGCGAGACGACTTCCGGTGCGTCGATTTCCATCTGATAGTCCGCTCCGCGTCCGGCGGCGAAGAAGTCGAGATGATACTTGTTGCCATCGAAATTGAGGATCGAATAGCCGTTGGGCGCACCATCTGCCATTGTTGTGTGTGGAATCCCACGTTCGTCGGGCGCTCCACTCCACCAACTGCCAGAGACAGTGACATTAATAATATGATGATGCGGCTTGGGGCCTTTCCAGCCATCAACATCGGAAATCCAGACGTGTTCATGAGTATGAGTGTGGCCGGAAATCGAAATGCAGAGCGGTCGATTCTCGATGATGCGATACAATCCATGGCGATCGTGGACGCCGGTGATTGGGACGTGCATCATCAGCACAACCATCTGTTCTTTTGGAATTTGAGCCAAGTCGGTTTTTATGAACTTCAGCTGCTTCTTCCCCATACCTCCTCGGTATGTTGCCTTCCCCCCTTTTTGAGGAATGACCCATTCGATGTTGTCAATCACAACAAAGTGAACGGCACCGTAATCGAAAGAATAGTAAGATGGACCGTAAACGCGTTCGAACGTTTCGTTTACGTCTTTGGGGTCTTTGGCATCCAGGTTGATGTCGTGATTTCCGACGATGTTGTACCAGGGAATCCCAATGAGAGCGATAGTTTTGTTGATACCGTCCATGACATCCAAATCATCAAAAACAATGTCCCCCAAGGTGACTCCAAACGAAGCGTCGGTCCCGATCAATTCTTCTACGACATCGTGCGCGATGTAATCGACTTCTTTTTGATTTCTCGGTTGAGGGTCCCCGAAGAGAACAGCTTTAAAGTGGTCCGGTTCTTTCTGTGGGTAGAGTGGGAAATCGACCGACTTCGGCAAAGGTCCGGTCGGGCTGACTCCCGGGAACTTTGATTTTGGAGAACCGGCTGGTTTGTGAGCGTAGTAAAATTTCGGCAACTGTTGATCATCAATGGGCGAACGCCAGTCACGTGGCTTGATCACAAACAAAATTGTGTCGCTGTCAACGGGAATTTCATAACGCCCAGCTTGATCGGTCGTCACAATTTGCTGACCATTAGAAACGCGAACGCCCGGCAGTTTCTTTTCACCGGTATCGTATTTCTGATTTTCATTAGCGTCGTGGAAGACGATGCCCTTTGCGGTTGGTGGCGTCTCAACAACCTGTTTCGGTTGCAACGCATTCGAAGTCGAAACAATTGAGAAACTCAAAGTCAGAGCAACAACAGCGACGGCGACAACAGAAGCAATCCTCAACATGCGAGTTTTCCATTCACGATTACGTAGAAATTTGGAGGGCGAAGCATAGCACGTTGATAAATGGATTTTCTAGGGTGAGATTGATGCCTCAACCAAATAAGAGTCCTCAATTTGGCTGGCTTGGTCAAGAGAACGTGGCGGATAGAAAACAGAAGCCCGACTTTTGAAAAAAGTCGGGCTTCTTGACACCCAGTACATTCAAAACGGAACGCTGATTGCCTCGCAGAGAAACTTCATAAACGGCTTCGCGGTGCGAAATGCTGCCGTGCTTTCTTTGATGAAATCCTTTGAAGAGACATCTCCCTGATCAAGATTCTGCACGGCAATAAAGTCTTTGCGTCTCAGATCAGTGATCAATGGGTGTTCCGGATCAAATCCCTTCGGAGCTCGTTTGAGTGAATCACCGACGAGTTCAAATCGATCTCGGAAGTTCTTCACACTGATCGATTTCTTCCATACCTTAGGACGCTTGTTGATCCCTTCGCGAATCGCCCGCAATGAATCTCCATCTGGATGCCATGTTCCAACGCCGAAGAAGCTTTCTTCTGGGGAAATGTGCAAATAGAAACCAGGCGCGTGTGCGTCGTTACCAGCCTGATGTCGAAATTGTATTCCGACATTCGTTTTATACGGAGACTTGTCTTTCGAGAATCGAATGTCTCGGTGAAATCGCATCAATGACCCACCGACTTTTTTTGCTTCCACACGAAAGTGCGGAGAGATTATTTCAATCGACGCTTTCATTGCCTCGATATATGCAAACGCTGGGCCACGGACTTCGGCTTCGTAACGGTCACGATTCTCTTGGAACCAATCTTTGTCGTTGTTTTGCTGGAGTTCAGCCAGAAATCGATACAGAGAAGGAGGAAACCCGGAAAATTTTGACACAACTCACCTCAAACAGTTCAGTTGAAAAACGACTTCAACTCAGCTCACTCATCAAGCGAGACATTGTCGGCAACACAGTTCCGACGAACAGACCTGCAATCATAATGATGATCAGGAAATGAACTGTGTAAATAATCACATTGATTCGATTGTCCTTTGACAGAAACCGAACCGCAATCGCCGCGAGGCCGAACAAGGGAAGCAATGCCGCGTACGGGACGCTGAGTGTGACTTCCGTCATTGCCGGAAGTTCAACTTCAAAATCTTCAAAGACTTTCAGAGCCACCCAGCGGTAGCGGAAGATTGCGACCGTTCCGAGAACCGTCATCAGGAGATTCATTCCGAGTAGAATCGTCCCAATCCAGGAACGAAGCGGGTCCGCCGAAGCCGTTCGACTTGTGTGATCGTTGCCACTCATCCCTGCTGAGCCTCTGCAGTAGCAATCGGGGCACACTTAGCAATCTCACGAACGGCTTGTCTCAGCCGTTGGCTGTTTTCGACAATTGCCATTCGCAGATAGCCTTCGCCATCTTCACCAAAACCGCGTCCTGGACTGACCGCCACACCACCTTCTTCAAGGAGTTTCATCGAGAAGTCAATCGATCCCATCTGTGCCCACGGTTCTGGAATTTTTGCCCAGACAAACATGCCAGCTTTAGGGCGATCGATCTCCCAGCCGTGCCGTTCCAGTCCATCACATAACGCATCACGTCGATGTTCATATTTCGCCGCGAGCGTTTCGATTGAAGCATCACAATGTCGCATTGCGACAATCGCGGCAATCTGAATTGCCTGAAAGATTCCGTAATCGTAATACCCTTTGATGGTCGCCAGTGCCCGCACCATTTCTTTGTTGCCGACGCAGAAACCGACTCGCCAACCGGCCATGCTGTAACTTTTGCTCATCGAAGTCAGTTCAACACCAACGTCAATCGCCCCTGGCGTCGACAGAAAACTCGGAGCGACGTAACCATCGAAGCAAATGTCCGCATAAGCGAAATCGCTGATCACGAGGAAGCCGTACTTCTTCGCCAATTTGACAAGATCGACGTAGAAGTCCGCTTCAATGACGGTTGCCGATGGATTGTGTGGAAAGTTGACGACCACAACTTTCGGTTTCGGGTACAAATGCTCGCACGTATAAGCGACGTTCTGCAAGAAGACATCTGGCTTGCGGACATCCAGAGCGATGACATTCCCGGCCGAAAGCATCACTGAATACATGTGAATCGGAAACGTCGGCGATGGGACAATCGCAGTGTCGCCTGGTCCCATGAGACCGAGACACATATGACTGTAACCTTCTTTGGAACCGATGCAGGCAATGATTTCATCATCTGGATTGAGCCGCACTCCGTACCTTTTCCAATACCGCTTGGCAACTTCCGCTCGCAAGTTCCCGATCCCGTTTGAGACCGAATAACGGTGGTTTTTCGGGTCTTCAAGCGCCTGTGCCATTTTCTCTTGAATTAACGGATCAGGTGGGTCCGTTGGATTTCCCATCCCCAGGTCAATCACATCAACTCCGGCAACACGTTTTTCGTATTTGACCTTATTGATCTTTCCGAACAAATACGGTGGCAGTCGCTTTAATCGGTCAGCAACCGGAATCGTATAAGGGTTGTCAGGGATCGGAACTTCGGTTTCACTACGCATGGGGGATTGGTCTAGGGACTAGGGTTGAGTGTCTAGGGGAGAGATTGAAGATAATGCCGCTCTTCGCTAAAGTGTCATTACGGCTTGAATTGTACTTCGCCTCAGTAGATTCTACTCGGTCCGACAAATTTGGGCGAGATTGAGTTCGGTGAATTATCGAAGATTCCACCGAAGTTGAATGACGAGCTCTTGGCTCCGTTTACTGCGTTTTAACTGCTCTCCACCGGGGGATTTACTCGGTGCTAAATGGACGTGCTTGGAACATTAGATTCGGCTCTTGAACCGATCATTCTCAGCAATACGAAGCCTGTCTGAAAAACTCTTAGTCACTGGGGTGTGCTTCTCAGTGCCAATTTGCACATCTGTGCGGAATTGGGCATGGGATCCCATTGAAACTTGTCACGGTTTGCTTAGGTGCGACATTCTCAGGCAATTTCTCAATGTCGATGAAACGGCACAGTGATTGCGTGTTCATTAAGGACTATTTGTCTATGTCGTGAAGGGGGTTTGTGTTGGGACGCCTCGACTCACAGAAGCCCTAGCCAGTGAACATTCTGTTGAAAGAATACTAAGTAATGAAAAAGAACGAATCGGTCACCAAAGTGATGACTTCAAACCCGGTCTCGATTTCTCAGAACGAGCCAGTCTCTGCGGCTAGGAGGTTGCTTGAGCAGAAGGGGGTGCATCACCTTCCAGTCACCAATGGTGAGCAGTTGGTCGGAATTCTAACTTCAAATGATTTTCTGCGCGTCTCGTTCGGTGATTTTGGGAATCAGGACGCTCGCAGTCTCGATGCGATACTTGACCACACCTACAAACTCTCCGACCTGATGAACTCCGAGCCAACGACCGTTTGCAAAAGCCAAACTGTTCGCGAAGCCGCCACAATTCTTGCCCACTGCAACTTTCATTCGTTACCTGTTGTTGACGGCGAAAAACTCATCGGCATCATCACCTCATCAGATTTGATCAACTACTTGCTCGAACAGTATTGAAGTTGTGAACCTGTCACGTGGGACACAACCATTTCGCCCCGGTTGACTCACCTAGTGCTAGGTGAGCGTCGAAACGTTCAACTATTTATTATGGAGCTTGTAGCTTCTGCCGTTGACTCAGTAAATAACCAAGAAGGTGTTGGAATTCTTCTTCTTTAATGAGTTCGCCCCAGTTCTCAGGCATGATCGAAAGTGAAGAGACTTTTTCGGCTTCGATTTCGTTCGTGGAGAAGGAAACTTCCTCTCCTTTTTGGTTCGCGATGACGGTCAGTTCTCCTTCATTACGGCGGAACAGACCGGAGTGGACCTTGCCGTCTTCCAGAAGATAGGTGTGAGAGCGGAAGGCGACGTCGATGTTGCGGTTCGGGGCGAGGACATCTTCCAGAATTCGGTCTAAGCCACGGTTGCCGATGCCGTCGAGTTGAGGGCCAATTTTTTTGCCTTCGCCAGCTATCGAATGACACGTCGCACAGTTCTTTTTGAAGATCGCCTGTCCGGTCTCTAATGATGCCGATCCCAGCTTGAACTCATTTCGGCGGCGCTCGATGAGTTCCGCGATTTGGTCGTTGACCTTAGGAAGGGTAGCGAGAATTGTTTTGAATTTTGACTTAATGGCATCGTTGCCGAGTCCGTCCACTTGAGCCGTCACGACGGCGGAGCGAAGAACGCTCGGTGAAATCGTTCCTGATTCAATCAGCAAGACAATCTTCTCAGCGCCGGATTCAGTTTGCGTCATGGAACGTGCAAAGGCTGTTTGTAGCCGGGTTGGGAATGTTTTCAGCAGTTTCAAAAAGCCGTCCTCGTCTTGCTGAAGAAGGACTTGAGTCATCTCGTTTCTTTGTGATCCTGTGATGCCAGCCTCGTTAAATAATGCTAGCAGACCTGTGTAGTGTGGTTGTGAATTGCCTTCGATGATGTAGCGAAGTGCTGCGAGGCGAACCGCGTTGGCATGCGTTTTCTTCAATGCGATGGATGTAAAGTCATCGTGATATTGTTGCTGGCCCAGTTGACTAGCGAGATTCGCGACAGCAATCAAACGTTGCCGGGCAATTTTGAATCCAACGGTCGGAATGCGAGCGACCGGTGGATCGATTCCACTGATTGCAATCCAGGCATAGGCTCGAACGTCGAGACCATCGGTCACCTGCAAATACCCCTGTTGCCCTTGGTACTTCGCAAGATCCCACTCGACTTTTTTTGCAGTGTCGTTTCTGGGAGCAAGGGTCGAATGAATTTCCTTGTTGCCATCAAGAAGGTGTAAACTGACAGTGTTCTTTTCAATGGCTGGCTCCTGCGGTGGACCGAGATGACCGCTCAAGTAAAACGAAAGTTTCCCGGGCAGTTTGAACGTTTTCGTTCGGAGGATTCCCACGGCATGTTCACGAGCAGGGAGACTGCTGAGGAACTGAAGTCCCTGTTTGCCATCAGCAGTGTTGCGCGGTTCCAAGTCCCATGGAATCGCTTTGCCTGACTTGAGCGGCAAGGACATCCAATCTGTGAGACCTGGGTCTTGAAACTTCAGCACTTGCTGAATGAGTTGATTGCCCCAATTGGTTAATTCCGTAGGGAGTGATTGTCCTTGTTGTCGCAAGCCTGATTCTATGGATTGAATCAACTGAAGTTGTAAATCGAGATTGTTTCCGAACCGAGTGCGGACAAGGGCTATCAATTTCGGAATCGCTTCGACGTTCAGATACCGAGCCGACATTGTTGTTGCTTGTTGGAGTTCAGCATCGTTAAATTCGATTTCATCGATCACTTTCATTAAGAAGTTCGCAGCACTTGAAGATTTGACAGCCAGACTGACTTCGGCGATCAGTTTTTTCTCGGTGGTCGACAACTTCGCCAAATCGTTCGCTTTGTAAGCGTTTTGTTGCTGCAAATAGTTTTTTAAGGCAATCTTGATTGCGTGCTTCAATTGAGTGTCCTCGGCAGCCGCCTGACGCCATGTCGTCAGCAACACGTCCAGATCAGCAAAGGCCGGATTCTGAGCGAGAGCCGAGACAGCCGCACGCTGTACGAGCGGAGAGGTGTCTTTCAATCCTTTGATCGCCAGAGCCTGTTCGCCATCTGCCCAATGCGGTGTTTGCTCTAAGATTCTCATGGCATGAATTCGGACGAGTCGATGATCACTCAGCATCGACTGTGAAAGATTTTTCAGGTCGAGTTCGCCGAGCCGGTGCAGACTCCAGAGAGCATGAACCTGTCCGGTGCTGCTTTCTGGTTGAGCGAGAGATTCTCGCAACGGCTCGACAGCATCTTTTCCGCACCGCTCCACAAGTTGTTCAACAACTCGGTAAGCGTAGGTCAGGTTTGGATCGGCAAGTAAGGAGACGAGTTCTTTTGCGGACAATGTTGTCAGGTCGGTGGGGCGAAACTCGTCTTCTGCTTGACCGTCTCCGACGTAGCGCACACGCCAGATTCTTCCACGGAAGCGGTCGCGCCCTGGATGGTCAAGAGCCACTTCATAATGCCCGATCACGCGGTTGTAGAAATCCGCGACATAAAGGTCTCGATCAGGTCCGCACTGGGTGTCGACCGGGCGGAACCAGGAATCGGTGCTCGTCATAAACTCAGGCTGCTCGATGGCGTGGGCCGTCGAACCGGTGTATTTGATGATGTCACGGTGGACGCGACTGGTCATGACATTTCCGACGAACAGGCTGTTCTCGTACTCTGCCGGAAAACCATTACCAGTGTAGAGTGAGAGTCCAGCGATGGCGGTCGAACCATGCAAATGAGTCATCACCGCTGGTACAAAACCGAGACCATCGTGAGGTCTGCCGAAGCTGGGGTAGTACCCATCGCGAAGCAAAAGCGTGATCGGCACAGTGTGACAATCAGAACTGTACAACTCGCCGAAACGATCAAAAGCCATTCCAAATGGGTTGACCTGACCGTGTGTGAATTGCTCGATTCGTGATCCATCGATCTTGAAGCGGTAGGTGTTCCCGCTATGCATCGAAACCGTATGACCATCTTTCCCGCTGACTTGCGAGTGGTTGTTAAAACCGTGGCAGGCATAGATCCAGCCATCGAGTCCTCGACGAAATGAATTGTTAAGACCATGCGTGTCGCGGGAAAAATCGAAGGGGCCGTAAAGGACTTCGCGCTTGTCGCAGGTACCGTCACCGTTGGTGTCTCGGTAGAACGTAATGTTCGGAATCGCAAACGCAATCACTCCATCCTTGTAAGGATACAGACCAATCGGGATTGTAATCCCTTCGACAAACGTTGTGAATTTGTCGGCGCGTCCGTCTCCGTCGGTGTCTTCCAGGATGCGAATGCTGTCGGTCGCGGATTCGGTGAAATCGGGGAGCGGGTAGTCATTCGACCCACTCACCCACATGCGCCCTTTGGCATCGAACGCCATGTTCATCGGCTTTTGAATATCCGGCTCGGCAGCAAAAAGCTGTACTTCAAAACCGTCCGGAACCGTGAACGTCTTTAACTCTTCTTCCGGAGTGAGCGGATCAGAACTGCGAACCATCTCCCCGAAGTTTTGGGCGAGGAGTTCTGTTGTTGTAGAAACAAAAACGAGTCCGAACAGTAGAACACGAAGAGAAGAAAACATTGTTTGCAGCGAGGGCATGGGGCGTCCGATTTGTCTTTCCGTGAAATGTACGGACGCATGATGGTCGATTCGGAAGACTTCTGCCAGCGTTGACGGCTCAAGTGACAACAACACTCTAAAGAGTTGAGACAGCGAGTCCTGTCACCTTCGCCGATGGATTCAAAGTTAATAAATCCGGTGCATCCGTCCGAATTGTGGGTAGAACGGAACGACGTACTTTGGATAGTCCTTAAGCTCTTTGATTTTGCCACGATGATCTCGGACACGATTGTTGCGAACCGTGAAACCCTTGCCATTATTCAGGAACGGAACTCCATGCGGCCAGTAGATGAAGAACGCTTTGCCGACAAGGTACTCACGTGGAACCGACTGAATCGTCTTCCAAAGCCGACCATCGAGGCTTCGCGGGCTGTTGTCTCCCAAGGCCAGATAATGATTTGGGCCAACCTGAATGTCGAGAAGATCATAGTCTTCGGCGCTTTCTTCATAGATGTCGGCCCATTCATCAGGATCGTGAAGAGCGGACTGCAATTTTGATTCGAATCCGAGATTATCGTAATGCTTGGCTCCTTGGAAATCCGCCCGATAATAGATGTCCCGTTCCAGAAGCAGGCTGGCGACCGTTGCTGAAACGCCAGTTGCAGAAATCCCGATTGGCGTTAAGTCTTCCTGAGTCGGGTATTGGCTCACAGTCGCTCCTGCAATCTCAAGATTTGCCCCAGGACCAAAGTCGACTAGGGAATTGTTCACCCAGAGGCAAAGTCGATCATCGACGTTCGCAAACGTGATTCCATAACTGCCTGTGCCTGTTATGGAAGTCTGGCCCTTGCCGAGTTCGTTGACACGATTGTCGAACTGAGTGTTGATTTCAACAATCGTCGCTTCTCCAGTTGCAGGGTTAATTAAACAGCGATAGAGCGAAGTTCCCTCGCAAACTTCAATAATGATTTCGGCTTCAGACTGAACGTCCTTGATTTGCAAGTCGAAATTGATTGTGAGGTCGCGCACCCAATATTTACCGGAATCGATTGAGCGAGAGTTGTTATTCACATTATCCCCGGTATAGGCGTTGTACCCACACATGTCTGTGATCAGACTTGCCCTTGGATTGAGTTTTCGCCCTGCGACGGCTGTGGTCCAATCTTCCGAGGAAGGGAAATAGTGGCGATACCTTAACCAGTGTTCTCCTGTTTGATCGGCAGAGATCGCGTACGTTCGTTGCTCGGCATCGGCTTTCCAGCCATCTTTTGTATCACTCCAGTTCGCGATTTGTCCGATCTCTCCTTGCTTCATGCCTGCCCATCGCTCAGGCCAACCCGCGTTGAGGAGTTCGGTTGGAGCATGTGTGTCGTCGTAGACAGATATCTGCAATTTCCTTTGCTTGTGAGGCGACTTCCGTAGAATTTCTTCACCATTCTCTGTGACTGAATAGACGCTGCCGCCTCGTATTCGAATGAGTTCCCCCGGCAGACCCACAAGACGCTTGATGTAATTCGTGATCGGTTCTTCCGGATACTTAAACACGAAAACATCGAATCGATCAGGGTCACCAAATTCGTAGGGATATTTATTGACGAGAATGCGGTCACCATTAAATGCAAGTTCATCGAAGATCTGATTGTTTTCGAACCCGCAATTCGAACAGGTTGCTGTTCGCACCCGGACACCATCCCCAAGTAGATTCGTGTTTCGATCCACTTCATCACTGGCTCCGACCGTAATGTGGAATCCGCACTGGGTGCAAGTTGTTTCTTTGTGCCTGCCGTAGAGCGTGGGAGCCATAGACCCGGTCGGGATCACAAATGCCTCGGCCTCGAACGTTCGGAAGAGGAAAGCAAGAATAAACGCAAACAAAATCGACTCGACCGTGTCGCGAGCGCTCTCTTTTCGTTTAGGCTTCTTCGATGTCTCAGCTTCTTTCGATTCTTTTTTGGGAACACCGAAGATGACATTCGTTAGAAAATCTTTTGTAAACATCAACCAAGTTCGCTTTGCATTTGAAATTCTTCAGTGTCCGCAGGAAAGTAAGACGCACCCCTCACAGTATTATCCAGTGAGGCCAAAGTCGACAATGTCAACCAAGGTGGGTCTCGCCTTCCGAAATACGCCAGCACCAACCGAGATGTTGGAAAGTCATTTCAGAACAGGTAAGAAATTCCCGCAGACCGGTACTCTGCACGATTCCATGTCCGTATCAGCTAGCGAATGTAACGAATTCGAGAGAAATCGGGAACTCGGACGAATTCGGTTTTGCCCTTCCAGTTGATCTTTTTCTGGCGAGAAGGAAGGTGAACGACGAATGGCTTCCCGATCAAGGCCCTTCTCGGCACCGCGTGGTTCTCCCAGACACGACTATCCACGGAGACCGGACTGTTGTCGCCGAGGACAAAGAATTCGTCCGATTCGAGTTGGTAGATTTCGTCGGGATCTTCGCTTTTCGTTGTGTAATAGACGTCTCGATAGATTCTTAATGCAGTCAACTCGAAATACAGGTTCTGTGCACCAATGCGGGCAGGGCGGCGAAGAGGTTCGTGTTTTCGTCCTGGAATGTACGCGATCGGCTTGTGTACCGGCGTTCCGTTCACAGCGACAACGACCTGTTGATCAAAGAGTGAAAACTCGATTTCTAGCGAGTTTGCTCCCTCTGGAAAAGCAAAAGGTATTGTCCAGATCGGTTGATCTTGATCCGTTTGATGCAACGTCATTTCTTTAGATTCGGAGTGGACGACGAGCCGGAACACTTCCGCGCCATCGGTTAACTGTGCTTCGAATTTTCCGGAACCTTTGAGTTTTGAGATTGTCATCGAAAGCATCAGGTCGTGTTGCATAAAGTGTTTGCGATTTTCGTAGAAGTTGTACCCGTAGTCGTCAACAATTGGCGAAACGTGAGACTGCTCATAGAGCGTTTCCAACGCCTGACGAAACTCTGGGTCATCACTTTTCTGCTGCCACTGACGTTTTTCAAAAGCTGTGAACGTCCCGACGCTGATGAGTTCGCTGTTTTCGTAGCGTAGTCGTGGATCGGCCGGAACGCTGACTTCGGCAGGCCAATTTGTGAAAGGAATTCGAGTCACATGGTTGCCACCGGTTCGAATCCAGTGTTCATAGAGGAGCCAGTTCATTGATGAAGATGGATCGCCATCAGGAGTGCGAAACGAGATCGAGTCTTCATCGAGTTGCCAGTGCTGTGAATCTTTCACAACGGACCAGCGCGAGCGCCAGTCTGGGTCATCATCATCCGGTTGATGAAAGTAATCTGAGACCGGGATGCGAACGGCGCGCTGTATGTTGAAGGGTTTTCGCATCAGTTGATCATTCACAAACAGATCCCCTTCACGAATTTTGATCTGTTCCTTGGGTAGTCCAGCGACTCGCTTCACATACGCCTGGGCAGGGTCCTTCTGATTTTGAAAGACAACAACTTCCCAACGATGCGGATCGCGGAATTCGTAAGCAAGTTTTTGTACCAGAAGCTGATCCCCTTCATTGCGTGGGGCAACACGTGCATTGATGCCAGCCAAACCGCAATTTGGACACTGTGTTGCTGAGTAGACGTCGAGATCAGGTTGCAAATCTGCAGAAGCGATGTTGGTCGTGGAGTCCGTTTTATCAAACGCTGCTCCACGCGAAAATGCAAACTGACACGCGGGGCACTCGACACGACGGTGGTACCCCAACAATGTCGGAGCCATGGAGCCGGTCGAAATCAAGTAACCTTCTGCGGCAAAAGTTCGAAATAAAAGCACCGCCAACGAGAGCAGAACCACAGACTCAACCATCTCCCGAAGCGGTGTGCCGCGACGGTTGGTTTTGGAACTGTGCTGTAATGTCCGAAGTGTCAGCATCTGGCGACTGGTTAAAGAGTGCGGGATATAACGATAATATCGGTTGCAGCGACCAGAGTGAATTCAATTTTTCTTCCGAATCAAAGGATTTTACAAATTAGTGCATCACTTTAAGGGACAGCTGTCAAAGGACTTAAACGTTTTGTTCAGGTGCTGAAGCATTTCGGACTGCATCGTTTCAATGACACCTCTAGCATTGAGCGAAGCTGTGACAGAGGCGCAGTTTGGGCTGGGGGGCAAATTCCATGCTTGAATGACATGAGACGGATCGAGTCAAACTGACGCCGCACAGCCCCAGACTTAAGGTGAAATCCGCAACATTTGGGGCTGGAATGTTGTTCATGAACCACTACCCAAGTTTCAGAAAATGCCCGATTTCCTGCAATTCCCAAGAGCACCCCAGGCACCCGCGTATTGAAACACTTCACACCCGATTCAGCAAACGCTTTTTTACTGCTTCAAGGTGGTGAGAAAGGACGGCATCTTTGTCCTTGAGGGTGTCGATTTTCTTGCAAGCATGAATGACGGTGCTGTGGTTTCCTCGGCCGAAAAATTCTCCGATCTCTTTGTATTTGAGTTCGGTCAGTTCGCGAGCCAGAAACATTGCCACCTGACGTGCTGTCGAAACGGTCCTTGATCGCGTGTCACTTTTGAGATCAGAGACACGAACACCAAAAACCTTGGCGGTTGCGGATGCGATTTGTGGCAGCGTGTACTGTCTTGAATGTGTGAGTTCTTTGAGAATCTCTGAGGTGCCGCGGGTTTTCCTTGAGTTTGATCGTTGGGCTGCTTGCAGTTGATGAAGAATTCCCTGCAACTCACGAGGTGAGACTTCGTAGTCTTTTGCGATGGTTGCGATGTCTTCAGAAGAGATTTGAATCGACTCCGTTTCCAGGAAATGATCGATCAGCTTGCGACGACTCTTCGGACCAGGGAGCGGGACATCGACACAAAGTCCGCCTCGAATTCGATTCGCCAGTCTCGCTGAGAAATTTCGAATCCCGGAAGGCATGAGCGTCGAGGTCAGCAGGACGCAGCCTCCATTCATGACAACATCGTCAATGGCTGTTTCAAGTTGTTGCTGCGATTCCTTGCGACCGGCGAGGGACTGTAAGTCTTCACACACAAAGAGAGAAACGTCGTTGCGATACCGGCTCTGGAATTGTCGAATCGCGGCGTCGGTTGAAGCTTGTGCCAACTGAGCCGCAAATTCAGAGGCGGTGACATAAATGATTTTCCCGTCGCTGCGTTTCGCTTCCCAGCTGCGAATCAGTTCTCTGGCGAGTCGCGACTTGCCTGTGCCAGGAGAACCGAAGAGTGAAACCATTTGCAGCGTGCGTCGTCGAGTCAGGGGAGCGAGTCGCTTGACTGCGGCAACGGCGAGGCGATTCTCTGGAAGAACCAGAAAGGAATGTCGATCATGTTGACGGAGAGTTGATGCCACAAGAACTTTTCATACTTGTCGGTTTCTTAGGAATTGTTAGCCGCACAGTTGAAATGTGTGGCTAACCGCCTGTTTAGCTTTGCGTCAGTCGTTTGTATCTGGCAAGTGCCATGAGCGGGAAGTAGTGTCGGTAGAGATGATATCGCAGATAGAAAACTCGCGGAAACCCGGTCCCGGTAAATTCGGATTCATTCCAGGTGCCAGTCGATGTTTGTTGCTCGATTAAATACTGAACTCCGTTGTGAACTTCAGGCGAGTTGACTTCGCCACCTGCCATGAGTCCCATGAGTGCCCAGGCAGTTTGCGAGGGAGTCGTCGGTCCGGTGCCGCGCGTTTCTGGTTCATCGTAAGTTCGCGGAGACTCACCCCAACCTCCATCTGACTGCTGCACGCTTTTCAGCCAGTCCACACCCCCTTGCAGTCGTCGATCACTTGGCGGAATGCCAAATTCTGCCAGCCCGACCAGAACCTGCCATGTTCCATAGATGTAGTTAACACCCCAGCGACCGTACCAGCTGTGGTCATTTTCCTGTTCGCTCCAGACGAAGTCGATTGCTTTCAAAAACATTTCTTCGGACGAACTGAGACCGAGTCGACCGAACATTTCGAGAGTTCGCGCTGTGATGTCGGCGGTGGGTGGGTCGATCATCGCGTTGTGATCGGCAAACGGCACGCGTGTTAGAATTTCTCGATCATTGTCGGCATCGAACGCAGCCCAACCTCCATTTCGACACTGCATTACGGAGATCCATTTCACTGCCCGTTGAATTGCGGCAATCATTGGCTCGGCGCGTTGAAGCTCCAACAGAATGTCTTCGAGGTTGTGCGTTTTTCCAGCGGTTAAGAAGTTCACATCCGCGACTGAGCTTGGCTCGCCGGGGCGATCTTTCAAAAACTTTGACGCCCAATCGATGTTGTCACCACTAGGCATGCAGCGAGCCAGAGCCATGGTCACCATGATCGTGTCGTCGATATCGGGATAGAATTCGTTGTTGAATTCAAAGTACCAGCCAGCAGGTTCGACATCGGGGTGCATGACCGACCAGTCGCCAGGATTCCGGACTTCTTTGGAGAGAAGCCAGTCCACCGCTTTTCGCATTCGAGGATCGCTGGCTGGGACGTTTGCCTCGCGGAGAGCGTTGACTGCGATAGATGTATCCCAAACCGGTGAACGACACGGTTCCAAGTGTGCAGATTCACCCTCTTCGATCGTCAACTTTTTCAGTTCATTTAAGGCGGACTCAACTTCGGGTGAATCTTCTGCATAACCCAGACAGCGCAGACCGATGATGCTCCAGATAATCGGAGGGAAAATTGCTCCGAGGCCGTCGCTCTTTTCCAGCCGAGCGAGTACCCACTCCTCTGCTTTCTTGATGGAGCGTTTTCGGAATGGGTTGAGGTGAAGACGTTCAACGAAT